>CASEAR010000053.1 GCA_949285835.1 uncultured Verrucomicrobiota bacterium
CTTGGTATGCAGGTGCTTTTTGATAGCTCGGAGGAAGACGGCGGTGTATGTACGCTTGGGATACTGCCGGGAACAGTCAGGAAATTCTCCCCATCTGATAAGACCGTCAAAATTCCGCACATGGGGTGGAATCAGGCATGGCGGCGGCATGATCATTTTCTTTTGAGCGGTGTCAGGGACGGAGGCGAGTTCTATTTCGTGCACAGTTATCATGCTGTACCCGGACGGGAGTCGGATATTTTGTGTGAGACGGAGTACGGCGGAGTGAATTTTACTTCCATGGTCGTGCACGAGAATGTGGCGGCTTCGCAGTTTCACATAGAGAAATCCGGCAAAATCGGTCTTCGCGTGTTGTCGAATTTTTTTAATTGGCGGGTCTGATTTTGACCGGCTGAAGATTCGGAGTGTGTTTAATGCGTATTTTGTGTGTCGGAGACGTTGTAGGTTCGCCTGGCAGACGCATTTTCAAGTCGGTGATTCCGCGTCTTAAATCATCCGGACAAATACACGCCGTTGTGGTAAACGCTGAAAATTCTGCAGGCGGCAAAGGAATTACGGCCGCGACGGCGGAAGAGTTGTTCAGCGCGGGAGCCGACGTTATTACGCTGGGAGACCATACCTGGGACCAAAAAGATACCGGGCCGTTTCTGGATCGTGAACGCAGAGTGGTGCGTCCGTCCAATTTTCCGGCGTCTTGTCCCGGCCGCGGGTGGACTATGGTGTCAACCCCGATCGGTGATTTTGCGGTGGTTAACATAATTGGACGCACGTTCATGAGTCCTTCCGGGTGTCCTTTTGCGGAGGTTGACAGGCTCCTGTGTTCGTGCATTCCTCACAATGTCCCTGTAGTGTGCGATTTTCATGCGGAGGCCACTTCAGAGAAGGTTTGTATGGGGTTTCACCTTGACGGGAGAGTGTCTGCGGTGTTCGGTACGCACACTCATGTGCAGACGTCTGACGCGAAGATTCTCCCAAACGGAACCGGTTACATAACGGATTTGGGTATGACTGGTCCGGAAATGTCTGTTCTTGGACGGGATTTTGAGCCTGTATACAAACGATTTTCGACTGGTATGCCGGCATTTTTTTCTGTATCCTCCGGATCTGCTGTGCTTGAGGGATGTATTTTTGACGTTGATCGCGATACTTTTGCAACAAGGTCTGTTGAATGTGTGCGTATGCGTGAAGGAACTTGATCTGTGGGAGACTCAGGATCCGAGATTATTGAATTGCGACCGGAGTCGGTAAGCCATATCACAGCACGCATAAAGCGGGCCGTTGATTCGCAGTTCACATCTGTATGGGTTGAAGGCGAAGTTTCGAATTTTAAGCTTTCGCCGGCTATGGGGCATGCTTATTTCACGCTGAAGGACGAGAAAGCTCAGCTGCAATGCGCATTTTTCGGGTATCTAAAATCGAAACGAAATACGGAACTTAAAGACGGCACTGTAGTGAGGGTGCGCGGCTTCGTAAGCGTATATGAGCCTCGCGGGGCTTATCAACTCATTGTCAAGTCCTTGCAGTGCGCGGGCTTGGGAGAACTGATGCTTCGTTTTGAACAGCTCAAGCGCAAACTTTCTGAAGAGGGACTTTTTGATGTATCGATTAAACGTAAAATACCGCGTTTTCCTGGTAAAATAGGTATAGTTACTTCCCCCACGGGTGCGGCGATCCGCGATATTCTTAATGTCATAGGCAGACGGTTTGGTAAAGTGCATATGATTATCGCGCCCGCCAGAGTGCAAGGGGAAGGCGCGGCGGAGGAAATTGTACGCGGCATTCAGGATCTTAACTCTTTGTCGCCGCCTCCGGATGTTATCATCGTAGGGCGAGGCGGGGGCAGCATAGAGGACTTGTGGTGCTTTAATGAAGAGATCGTGGCCCGTGCCGTACGTGCATCACGCGTGCCGGTGATTTCTGCGGTGGGACATGAGATAGACTTCACAATTTGCGATTTTGCATCTGACCTTCGTGCGCCTACTCCCTCTGCGGCTGCGGAACTTGTCGTTGGCCGGGTGGAAGAGATATCCGATTCGATTTCGGGAGCACTTGCCAGAATTACGCGGGCGATGTCTGGAAGAATCAAGCTGGATTCTTCAAAACTTGAGTCCCTGGCTTCCCATCGTGTTTTTGGAGAGCCGGAATACATTCTTGGCAGGTACCGGCAGAATATAGATATTCTGCTGCATAAAATGTGCGCTGGGATGAATGACGCTGTTTCGGATTGCCGGCTGAGAATGGAATCGATGCGTTTGCGCATGGTTCGGCGTATGTCGTCTGTTACGGGAGGCTGCATCTCTCGTATATCGCGTTATCGCGATGCCATGTCGCGATTATCTGAGAACAGAATCTCTGCATTGAATTCGCGCGTAGAGATGGCCAATGCCAGATTGAATGCAATGAATCCTCGCGCCGTGCTGGCGAGAGGTTATGCAATGGTATCGGACACGGACGGAAATGTAATTGATTCCACGTTAAAATTGCGGACTGGAATGAAGGTGCGTACAGAAGTTTCCGATGGGGCTTTTGTCTCTGTTGTCCTTCCAACAGGTGTTTCTGGACGGCGCGTGAGGCCCGGAGCAGTGAAAGATGATCCGGGGGTAAATGAGAAAACGCCGAGGCAGCAGAGTCTGTTTGGCTTTTGCGATAAAAATCCTGACTAGAAAGATGCATAGGCGAACTTGGAAGTCCCGAATATCGAAATCCCAGTAAAATATGATGCAGCTTAAACAGTTGTACATAAGTTTCGTTACCCGCTGTTGGCCAAGTCAACATGCTGCTTTATGACGTACATGGATTAGATGAGGTAATTTTTCCGTAGCAAATCTGATCCTGAATGTCCAGTGGATGGAATTGTTTTAGCCGGTTCCATCAAACCACATGGTGATTACCCGTGTTCGCAGCTTTTTGAATTCAGAAAGAGCGGCATATTCTTGCTGCTGTTCTTTGTTCGTACGCTGTTGTCTTCGTTTTTACTGTTCAATATCCGTTTCTTGCATAGCCCGTTTCCCTGGCAGACGTTTTGTCTGATGGTGTGACGGCATGTGGAGTGAGTTCTCTCGGTTCATGACCTGTTCAACACAGAGGCTATGCTCAAAAACGCAAACTTAAGGTTGCAAAACAACATTGCTGGCGGACATTTTCGTGAATTTCTGCCTTGCAGTTAGTGGAGTTTGTGTTCTTGCCGTATGGGACATACATTCTCTGTCCGGATGCCAGCCGGAAATATTCCAGTATGCTCTGTCATCAGTGTGGACATGTGATATCCGAATGTTCTCATTGGCCCATATTCGGTTTTCTCTGTGTTACTTCTCAATAGATGTGTCTGCAATTTAAGAGTTATGGAAAATCCATTTTGTTATAAAACCAGAACGGAAAAACGTTACTAAGCGTACAACCGTTATGAATATGACTATCTCCGATGGTATGAGTATTGAGTATGCGTTGGAAGATGCCTGTCTGACGGTCGCAGCGTCTCAATTTGTCATTAGCATCATAGGCTGCTTTGTGGCTATGTGGGTATGTGAGTTTAGGTTTCAACGATGCTAAAATAATTGTTGACCGGGTTGATGCAATAGGTTAATCTTCAGACAAAAGCGGTGCCGCTTGAGCGGTTGCTGTTCTGCTGAGACCTCCGAATTTGCTGGCTGAGGGCTGTGTTTATGGTATCAAGTATTTCCGGTTATATTGTCGACGCTCTTAACAGGACGGTGCATGGCGCTGTTGTCAAAATGCGCGGGGATGGTGTTATTGACAAGATTTCGTATTGCAAGGATCCGGACAACGTATTTATAGTGCCGGGTTTTATTGATTCGCATGTTCACATCGAAAGTTCAATGCTCACTCCTTCAGCGTTTGCGAGCGCGGCAGTCGTTCATGGGGTAATCGGGGCTGTATGCGACCCGCATGAAATTACTAATGTGCTTGGGACAGATGGTGTTAAGTTAATGTTGGAATCTGCATCACAGACGTCGTTTGTGTTTGGTTTCGGAGCGCCGTCGTGTGTGCCGTCGTGCCGTTTCGATTTTTCTGGGGCTTGCGTAGGCGCGAAGGAAATCTTCGAGCTTTTGAGGCTGCCCGGCATAACGCATCTTGGCGAGGTAATGTGTGTGGGCGAAGTTTTGGACGACGATCCGAATATACACATGAAAATACGCATGGCGCTGCTGAACGGTAAACCGGCGGATGGACATGCTCCGGGTTTGACAGGGTTATCACTTGAGAAATATCTGTTTTCGGGAGTTTCGTCTGATCACGAATCATTGACGGTAAGGGAGGCGCTGGACAAGATTCGCAGAGGGATGATGATTCATATCCGTTCTGGTTCTGCTGCGCCGGAATTTGAATCATTTATTCCGCTTCTCAAACAGTATTATGACTTATGTATGTTCTGCAGCGATGACAAGCATCCGGATGATCTTGTCAGGAGCTACATAAACGGAATGGCAGCGGAAGCTTACAGGCAGGGCGTTTCTGTATATTCGATTGTGAAGGCTGCATGCATAAATCCTGTTCTCAGATATAAATTGCCGCTCGGGCTTTTGAGGCAGGGAGATACCGCAGATTTTCTGATAATACGGGATTTGCCGTCTTTTAAACCGGAAAAGGTTTTTCTTCGCGGAAATCTTGTTGCGGAAAACGGCCATTCGCTTATAACTTCGGGATATGTCGAAGAGCGGAATGTGCTAAATGCGCGTCCGGTGACAGAGGAAATGCTGCAAGTAAAAGCGTGCGGTGCTCATCATGTCAATGTTATCTGGCCAGTGAAAAATTCCCTTGTGACAAAGCGTCTTACGATGTCCGTCACTGACGTGAATGGTACGATAGAGGCTGATCGTGAGGCAAACGTGCAGAAAATTGCTGTTATAGACAGGTATTCACCGGAAATTCCTCCAATGGTCGGTTTTGTAAAAGGGTTTGGACGAATGAGCGGTGCCATAGCGTCGAGCATATCCCACGATTCGCATAACATTGTTGTCGTCGGGTCGGACGATTGTGCGATGTGCGAGGCGGTAAACTGCGTGATCGCCAGCAAGGGCGGATTGGCGGTCGCTGATTTGCACGGCAGGATAACTTCGATGCTTCGTCTGCCTATAGGCGGACTGATGACAAACGGCGACGCGGAAACGGTTGCGTCTGACTACAAGCGCTGCAAGGCTGCCGCGATGGACATCGGCGTGGACTTGGTGGCTCCATTTATGACGCTGTCGTTCATGACCCTTCCCGTAATACCGGAAATCAGAATAACGAGCAGGGGGCTGTTTGACGTTAAGTCATCGAGTTACCTTCCGGTTGTCGAGTAACCATGTTCCGCATTTGGAACGGAATTCCCGGATCGGTGCGAATCTGCTTTTTTTGAATGCGGCTTCGGTAATTTTTACAACCTCCATCGCCTGATCAAAAGTTATGGGGAACGGCGCGCCGCCGGTCATCGCATCGTACAGGTGCCCCCACAGCGCGTGGAACGGTATGTCCGGAATATCGTACAGAGTTTCCGTAAAATACAGTGTTTCTTCAAAATTCCCGTAGCGCAGAGGAGGATTTTCCGGGTGCGGTTTGAGTTTCCTGAGTTTTACCGATGGGTCTATCGACTTTACGAGTATTTTGCCGTTGTAAGGATATACGAGGGTTCCCCGCGATCCTATTATTTCCATTTCCCGGCCAGGAAGGGTGTTGGCTCCCGTAACTTCAATGTCTGCGACGCGTCCGTTTCGTCCTTTCAAAAGTATCTTGAAAAGATCATCTCCGTCTCCTATTGATATGACATGACGGACGTCTGCCCACAAGTCTTCCACCGGGCTGTCGATGAACCGTAATGCCTGATCTATGAGATGTGGTCCCCAGTTCGTGAGGAGTCCGCCGTAGAATTCCGGCATTGTCATCCAGTCATTGCGGCGGCTGTACCCCACGCTTCTGCCCAATTTTATATACTGTATCTCTCCTATGACGCCGCTCCTTACAAGTTCAAGGGACTTGCAGAACGGCGCTTCAAACCGCCTGTTGTGCCGGAAAAAAAGTTTTCCTTTATGTTTTTCTTCTATGCTGCCCAGGTATTCCATTTCGTCAACGGATGTGGCGCACGGCTTATCGACAAGGACAGATTTACCGCTGTCCAGGGCGGCGGCAGCCATTGAGACGTGATCCGGGTGTCTGACCTCGATATCGATGAGATGTACATTGTTATCTTTCAACATTTCAGCCAGAGAGTTATATTTTCGGGCCTGCAAATATGCATCTCCCAGATTTTGGAGCCGTTCCGTGCAACTGTCGGCCACTGCCGAAAGACGGAATTTGCGGGGATATGCGGTAAGCTCCTGTTCCGCGATTCCGCGGCCCATACGTCCGAGACCCACAATGCCCACGCCGATAACAGGTTTGGCCATAACAATCCTCCAGTTTTGAATAAAAACATGCGAACAAAATCCACTATACCCGTATAGTGTACTCAAGGAGGGACTTGAATACAACAACGAAACCTGCTTTGAAATCCGCTTGAATCCGATGTCGGCGTGAAACTGTCGGCAAAAAAAAGAAATACCTTTAAAGGAAAAATACTTGAATCGGGTGACGTTTTGTGAATAATGGTGCGCGTCTTATCCGGAGATCGATATGATTATAAATCGCATGGTGCATAAAACGGCAGTTCGGGCGGCGGCATGGTTGCCGCGGCTTCGTTTTTGCGCAGCGTACTTTGGAAAGACTTTTTTTGCGGCCGTTCCCGTAGTTTTTGCCGCGTTTCCGAACGGGTTTTATTTTTTTAGTTTTTTTGCCGAAGGCGGTTCTGTTCGGCCGGTCAGAGTGCGCTGAAGCGCTTTTCTGTACAAGGATCAGATAAGAACAGAGCCGCTTCCGAAAGGGAATGGTTTATATGAGTTTCCGTTTTAATTTTAAAAGTCCGAAATTTGGCGTTGTGGGTCTTGGATTGATAGGCGGGTCGATCGCAAAATCATTGAAATCCGCATTTCCTGAATCGTACATTTCGGGTGCAGACATGGATGCTGATTCTGTTCGGAAGGCGCTGGAATACGGATGCATAGACGGATGCACGAACGTATCAGACCTGCGCTTTGACGGGTATGATGCGGTGTTTGTGTGTACTCCTCCGCATATAGCGGGGGAACAGATTGTGGAGATTGATTCACACGGCGTAGGGGTTGTTACGGATACCGCTTCCGTAAAGATGCCTGTGATGCGTGCGGCGTCGAAAGCCTCGAGTTTTATTGGAGGGCATCCGATGGCCGGGTCGGAAGGGTCCGGGTTTGATGCATCTGAGGAAAATTTATTTCTCTCAGCGCGTTACATATTGTGTGTCCCCGCCGGTGTTTCCGGCGGTGGCAGAGTGGAGTTTCTGACACGGGTGGTGGAATCGATGGGGGCATGTCCGGTGTTTATGGATCCGGGAGAACACGACAGGCGCGCAGCCATAATTTCGCATTTGCCGCATGCCGCTGCATTCGGCCTCTCTGCGTATGCGGCGCGGTTCGGGGATCCGTATTTGATGTCCATGGCCGGCGGGGGATACCGCGATACGACCCGCATAGCGGCGTCGCAGCCAATGCTCTGGAGCGATATAATGATGTGTTCTGAGTATCTGTGCCGGGCGTTGGACGGGTACATGGAGCTGTTGTCTGACATTCGCCGCGCAGTGGCTTCCGGAGACAGGGACAGTCTTAATGGAATTCTGACGGAGGCTTCCATGTACAGAAACTCTCTGCCGGAAGGACTTCGCGCAGGAAAAAAGTCGGGTAAGGAAGGGAGTTCTGTTCGTACAGGAGCAGCAAGATGAAAAAATTCGGACTTATTGGTCATCCGCTTGGACACAGTCTATCTCCGCAGATACACAGGCTTATCATGGATAGGGCCGGGATAGCCGGCGAGTATGCGTTGTACGATATTCCTCCGGAGGATTTAGACGTCCGCCTTCCGGCACTTATGCCGGAACTTGACGGCTTTAACTGTACGATACCGCACAAGGCATCTGTGATGCGTTTTTTGAACAGCGTTTCAAAACCTGCCGCGCGGTGCTGCGCCGTGAATACGGTTTCCGGAGGCCGAGGCTGGAATACGGATACGGTGGGGTTCCGTTCGTATGGGATAGACCTAAAAGACCGCAAAGTGTTGGTGTTCGGGTCGGGCGGAACAGCATGTATGATGGCTGCGGAATGCCTGTCTGCCGGTGCGGCTGAGTTGATTGTCGAAGCTCGCAATGAAAAACGTGCGTCAGAGGCTGTAAGGGAGCTTCTTGACAGACAGCCTGGCGCCCGTACGGCAGTTCGCGTGGTTCCATGCGGTTTTGATGAGCCTTGCGACGTTGTTCTTAACGGCAGCCCGGTGGGAATGTGGCCGAACGGGGGCGTGATCCCGGATGCGGTCAGGTCTGTTGCGTGCAGCACTCAGGCGGTGTTTGATCCGGTGTACAATCCGCAGCCGACGAGACTGCTGCTTAGTGCTTTCCGTACAGGGGTTGCACACGTGTACGGCGGGTTGCGCATGCTTGTAAGGCAGGCAGTTGAAGCTCAGCGCATATGGAACCCGGAAGCGGTTTTTGACGCTGACGCGCTGTGCTCCGAAGTGTGCCGCGAAATGCGGCGTGAATTGTCCAGACTTTATCCGCGAAAGATATTGCTGACGGGCTTTATGGGTGCCGGAAAGACGACT
>CASEAR010000054.1 GCA_949285835.1 uncultured Verrucomicrobiota bacterium
CGGCGCGGCTTCTCTGGCATCCTCGCCATACAGCTCAAAGAAGTCGCCCATCTGATACAGGACCAGATCATCCGGGTGGCGTTCCTTGACGCCGTTGTATTCCCACACAGCCGGGTCCGGCTGCGGGGCTTGCGGGGCATCTTTTTCGGCCTGGACCTTTTCCGCCTGGATTCGGTCATACTCTGCCTGCTCCTGCTCAGTCAGATAAAGGCCCTGCCGGATCAGTCCGGCGATTCGTCCGGCGACTTTCTGCCAGGTAAGACGCACCTCAGGGCAATCCCTTTTTTGATACCGCATCCCCTTTCCGCTATGCGATTCGTCGCTTCCATCCGCATTGGACAGCGCGTGCGAACGTCCGCCCGTACCGTACTCCTGTTTGAGAAAATCCACTCGTTCCCTGTCGGAGTGGGGCTGCTGAAAAAAGGCAAAGATGCGTCCCTTGCTGCCGGACATGAGGCCGCCTTCCGCCAGATTTGCGTCGATTTCATCTTCGGTGATGAACTGCCGGACAGACGGGATTTCCACCATTTCAGAAGAAAAGCGCCTGCGGGGAAGGTCAAGGTCATCAAGGGCTTCCAGCATTTCATCCAGCCGGTGAAAGTGAAACCGAAGCAGATCGCCGCTTTGCTGCTGATCCGACAGGAACTGCCGGTACTCGCTTTTAAGCCGCACGCGAAACGCAGGTTCCGTCAGCTTTTCAGCAAGCCATTCTGTATCCTCCGAAAAATCGCGTCCTCCGTCTTTGGCGAAGCTGGGCAGATACCCGCCGTCTATGGCTTTTCCGCTGAAATCCTGCCGCAGGTACCACAGCTTTTCGGCAAGCCGGAAGCGTTCATATCCTTCGGCCCCGGCCAGCTCCACATTGGCGGCGAACCGTCCCTCCTCCAGAAGCTGTCCGATACGGCTTGCGGCTTCCTGCCATGAAACGAGCTTCGCGGAAGGGGCATGCCGGGCGGAGCGGCCGCGTGAGATACGGATGCCGGTCTCGTCGTACCATGCGGCAAAGGTTCCTGCATCGGTGACGATTCCGTTTCCGCCATGCAGGAGGCTTCTCAGGAAATCCCCGGTTACAGGCTTCTGCTTCTCAAAGGCAGCGACGATCCGTTCCCGGTGATGGGCCGTGTTCCCGCCCACCCGGAGTACCTCGTCCACCACTTCCTGGGGAATGGAAAGAGCGGAGGGCAAATCGCTCTCCGCTCTTTCCGTACCGGGCTGGGCCGCAAGGCCCTCCAGAAAACTTAGCTGTACACCAGCTCCCTGAGGATGATTTCCTCGGCCTGCGCCTTGCAGGCGTTCATCAGGCCGACCCATCGCATCGGGTCGCTGGCTTTCAATGCCTCCGTCGCGCCCGCGTCCTTCATCAGCCCCGGCATCAGCAGCTCCAGACGGCTCTGTGCCGCCGCGTCGGTCTCCAGCAGGTGCTCCTGCAATGTCCCGCTTAGCAGCAGGCTGTTCCACAGCATCGTCCGATGCGTTTGCAGGTACGTCCTGCGCATCCGCCCGTACCTGCCCAGGGGCCGCTCCTCCGTTTCGTTCAGCTTCAGGTCGGGAATCAGGGTCTCTCCGCTCTGCCGGTAGGTAATCATGGCTAAGGCTCCTTTCATGGTTTCGGATGCTGATTTCAATGGTCCGCAGGACCTCCCCGCTCATCTCGCTGACCGCCGTGCCCAGCGCGGCGGCTGCCTCCGGGGTGTTCCATTCCATCACGGGGATGAAGTCCTCGCGGATGAAGCGTCCCTCGTTTGCCAGTCCGCACCGGGAACGCAGCGCGTATTCCAGGCTGACGGATGCGGCTCTGCGGAAGGAAGCTCCTATCGCACCTTCATCGTACCCCTCCAGAAACGAACCGTCAACGATGTCGAAGATCTCCTGCTTGCGGTCCACCCAGCAAGCGCCCGCAAGCTGTGAAGAGATGGCGCGCAGCTGCCGCTCCAACCCCTCGCGGGCGGGCACGTCGTAGCCGTTTTCCAGCGAAAGCGAAACCGCCTGCGCGTTTTCCTCCGAAAGTTTCCAGAGGTTCAGGCTGCGCGACTGCGAAAGCTCGCCGGTGTCCGCCACGTCAAAGACGTAGCGCAGCCGGGGCGCGTCCCCGGAGGTATCCAGCAGCGCAATGCCCTTCGCGCCCCTGCGCACATAGCGGCGCATGGTATTTTTCCAGACCTCGTAACCCGCGCAGGCCGTGGCCTGCGGACGCTGGGCAAAGATGAGAAGCTGTTCGTGATAGGGGTATTTGTACAGGCGTGCGGCGGTTTGAAGATACGCCATCCACGCCGTGTGACTGCCGGTAATGCGCCGGGCCGTATCCTGCGCTAGCTGCACATAGGTCAGAGTTTTATCCGGCATATTCATTCACCTCCAATACAAATGCATCATGCTCCTGAATCTTCGAACTTCTGACCAGTATCAATTTTGCGTTTGCGAAACACATGACAATGGTAATAAAAAAACCGGCATGAGTTGCCATACCGGTTAGAATCTGAATATTATTTTAGGGTTAAGAATCTTCATGTGACGGGTGTCTGTTAAGTCTTCCTGCCTGATAGCTGATACTACATAACGCATTCCTCTGCACGGCGCTTTTCCCGAAAAGCTCATATCTTTTTGAAATGGTATGCGCCACGGCTTTTACCGTTGGCAAGCTCAATCAGTCCGGTTTCTTTCATTTTCCGAATCAGTACAGTAGCCGGAGCCGTCGTTATGCCAAGGACATCCGCAATCTGTGCGCGAGTAAAACACTGTTCGTAACTATAATGCTGATACAGTTTCAAGATATGAGCGCTGGTTCTGGCTGTGAACCCCATATCGTTCAGCTTTTTCTCAATGGATGTTTTTTTTGCCGGAAGGATTGTTTCCGTTGTCGTGAAGGATGGTTCTTGCTTCGGAAGGATTGTTTTTCCGACCTCAACACCGTAGTTCAGATTAAAGAGCGTTACGATGAAGTTGTTGCGATCCGAGAAGAATTTTGGTTCCAACGCCTCACGGAAGTTGACGGCCCGATGGTAGTCCGCTTTGATCTTCCTGAATCCGCTGCCACGGCGTTCCATGTAGTTCATTCTGCTGAACACATCCGCGATTATTGGATTGCGGCGTTTGGAAGGAACATGATCTGTGTCCAGCTCCTGCACCAGCGAGCCATCCATCATCCCGCCGGGAGAATAAATCTCCATCCGATCATCAAAAATATCAATATGCACCTCGCTGCCGGCAATCATGTAGTCACGATGTATCAGCGCATTGACCAGGCATTCCAGCACGGCGCGATCCGGATAATCAGGCATTTCCACACGGCCATAATCAGTCTTTTTCCACCGTTTCCTGGTGTTGTTGCGTACAAATTCCTCGCCGCTTTGCAAAAGAGCAATCAGGCTTCCGCTGAACTCCTTGTCATCCAGTGCCTCCATGGTGCCGGACGCTTTATCCTGTCCATTCCAACGGGTGCAGAACAGCCGGGAGAAGCGCATGGGCGATTCATCTGCCAGCAACGCACCCGTATGGGTCATGAAGCCCCTCTCATCCACCAGACCGAAGGAGAGGAAATCCTGTGCATCCATTTCAAGACCAGTACGCTGACGATAGACCGAACGGAGTTTGGTAAAGGCGAAGTTTTCAAATCGATACAGCGTGGAAAGACTGTCATAAGTGCTGTTGCTGCCGCGCAGGACAAGGCGCTTGAGGTCAGCGGCCGTTGCCTGAACGCTTTCATTGCCTACGCGGATGTAAGCGATCCTTCCGCCGTCACCGATATAGTAATAGGGCGTTTCAGCCCCGGCAGAAACATGCAGGAGGATGAATTCCTTTCCATCCTCCCGCCTGATCTGCAAATCGATGCCTGGAAGCGGGTCCATTTTGCTCTTGATTGCCTCGCTGATTTTTTCGCTTGCTGTCTTTACATCAGAAAGGCCCTTAAGAGCGCCGTCATTGGCAACACCAAAAATCAGGACGCCGCCTTTACCGTTGGCAAAAGCACTGACACTTTTCAGCCAGCTTTTGGGCCTGCGATCTTCCAGTGCTTCCTTCTTATCGTATTCGGTCGCTTCACCAATATAGGCTTTAATGTCCACAACAACACCCCATTGTTCAACTCTCACTGGCGACAGGCGGAACATTTTCCATTTTATTATATACACAAGAGCTCTTTCTATCAACCACCTTAAGAAACCGGCCCCTATCGGAATGATCGCTGTGAATCAGGACTTTTAGCTCTTTTTTTGCCACAGAGGGTTGTTTCAGCTCACGCATCCTTTCTGTATTATGCGGAGGCTGAACAAGCAGAAGGCCGTACAATTCCCGCCAGCCAAAGAGGTCCGCATAGTGTGCTGCCCCTGCGCACATAGCGGCGCATGGTATTTTTCCAGACCTCGTAACCCGCGCAGGCCGTGGCCTGCGGACGCTGGGCAAAGATGAGAAGCTATTCGTGATAGGGGTATTTGTACAGGCGGGCGGCGGTTTGAAGATACGCCATCCACGCCGTGTGACTGCCGGTAATGCGCCGGGCCGTATCCTGCGCTAGCTGCACAAGGCTGTCCGTCCTGCTGTCGGGCATGCGTTCACCTTCCTTTCAGGCAGAGGCCGGACGGATCGAGGTCGAGCCGGTCAAAGTCCTCGTCGGTCATGGTCTGGAGCTTGCGGATGACGCCCACCGTCGTGCGGCGCAGCCCGGTTTCCTCCCCGGACAGATACCCAAGCATGTTGCCCAGCTCCTCCATCAGTCCCAGGCGGGTGCCGGGGTTGTAGAGGATCATGAGATTCATTTCCGTCGTATTGAACATGTCATCGCTCCTGTTCTGCTTTTGCCGGTTTGCGTTCGGTCTGCGCGGGACGCGGCTCCCTGAGCCGCTTCAGCAGCGGCGGCCGGCGCTGAAGCGCCTGCTTGTCCGTCTGCCTGGGCAGGGGCTCCTCCGGGGCGCAGGCGATGCCGCCCCGCTCCATATGCCCGGCAAACTCGCAGATGTGGTACACCCGCCCGGCCACCTCCGTGTG
>CASEAR010000055.1 GCA_949285835.1 uncultured Verrucomicrobiota bacterium
GTTCCCCGTTCGTCTCTCTTTGAAACATGGGTTAAATGTTTCTGTGGATGCTTACTTCCTGCGGCGGAAGAGCATTGCCACGCCCGCCAAAGCAAGTGTCGCCGTTGCAGGCTCAGGTATGATCGGAGCAGAAGCCCAGCCGCCACCCGAGGTCAGCGTACCGTCAGAAGACTGATCAAAGTTGAAGTCAAATACGGCATCGGAAAGTACGGAGTTGTCTAATGTCAGTCCAGTCACAGTGTACGTGCTGGAAGCAACGTTGATCCACTCCGTTCCATCAGCATCCGTCCATGTGATATACATACCGAAAATGGAACCATCAGCAAGTTTATCTGTCGTGTTGGGCATTGGATCGGACATCGGACTACCGAAGGTTCCGGCTATTCGTCCCTTCGCCGCAGCAAGGCCGGTTGAAGTAGTGTTTTTCTCGTCCACCTGTGCGTTATTAACTGCATACTCAACAATGTCGTATGTTGCATCTCCGGTTCCGAGATATACAAGATAACCTGTGGCATCTGTTAAGACTTCACCGTTAAATGTTACTTTTACAGAACCGGTGCCCCAGTTAAACGATGCTCCATACGAAGCACATGCCATCGTTGCAAGAGCTACAATTGTCGTTATTATTTTTGTTTTCATTTTCATTTCCTTTTTGTATGCCACCGTATGGTGGGTAAAGCTACTTGGTGAAATTTATTGTTGCAGGAGCGGAAGTTTGTATCCAGAAACCTTCTCCCTGTGCGATTTCGTAATTGGCTTTATCAGACATGTCATAAAGCAGCCATGTGGAATTCCATTCAGGAACATCGTTATTGGTGCCATCATCAGCATCCAACCAACCGTACGTAACGTACTCGCTTCCATTCCAAACCATCAGTGTAGACTGATACATAGCATTCTCATCAAGGCCAGCTAGATCGGAAGACTGTACGCTCTGAATATTAGTGGGCTGTGGATATGGATTACAAATGAGGCTTAAGCCAGCGTCGACAGAAATATCAGTTGTTTCAGCAGTAATAATCTGGCCGGAAAACGTCACGGTTGCAGGAGCTGAGGTCTGGATCCAGAATCCGTCCCCTGATTTCATATCGCATACCGCTGCGTCGGACATATCGTAAAGCAACCATGTGGAATTCCATTCAGGAACATCGTTATTGGTACCGTCATCAGCATCCAACCAGCCGTATGTAACGTACTCGTTTCCATTCCAAACCATCAGTGTAGACTGATACATAGCATTCTCATCAAGGCCAGGAAGATCCGTGGTCTCGAGAACCTTGTTTATATCAAGGGCGGCTTCGTCGCCGACGTTGACGAATTGAGAACCGACGAGGTTGAGACCTTCGTTCAGGTTGACCTTCTGGTACCCTACGATGTTGCTGGAATAGACTTCCGCAGCGCACGCGCAAAGCGTCGAGACTGCAAGAGCCGCAACTGTCATTGTTATTTTCTTCATTTTCGTTTTCCTCAATAACAAGCCGCACTCGTCGGCTGTTTTTGTTTCACACACGGAGGGGAGCCGACATTGCCGAGACCCGCACCAAGTTCTGCGACGGAGAATATCACAATGTCGCCGGACAAGTCAACTATATAAAACAGTTCTTGAGAAACAAGACGTCGGGCAGAAAGAAATCAACTTGTGTCAGTTCCGGGCCCTGTGAAAAATTCGATGCAGCGCTTCCGCGGGATGTATGTCTGCATGTCGCTTTTACATGATGAAACAACGCATATCTCCCGATGCAATTAAGGTGTATTGGTAAACTTTGGTGGCCGCCGGTATGTTTTGGGGCAAAGCTGTTACTTAAGAAGTCTAATTCTCACGGATGCTGAAATAAAAATTCTCCGTCTGGAATTCATGGAACACGTGTTCCTCAGGTGCGGCAGCGAATTTTGCCGTCCATGTGCTGCCCCCATGAAAATTTATGACTATGCACACGACAAAACATCAATCGCGAGACGGGCTGAAAATGGCAATATAAGAGCAGGAAGGAATAAATCTACGCATTCGGATTGCACAGATGGAAAACAGACGTCCTCCCTGCAGACTTTCTGGAGTGAGTCAACATGATACGAAAAGAACCAATAGTCACAAAAAGAGTCAGAATGATCAAAGGCAGATGTTACGAAGACTGGAGAGCATACTGCGGGAGTATAAGCAGGAGAAAGATTGTCTTTTTCGGACAGTCTCCCGAATTGGTCAGAAACAAAGCGTTGGTATTTATAAAGAATTACGAATCCGGTGACGGTCCGGTAAATGCACTGCTGAACCGAAGACAAATATTGGACGCCACAAATGCATTTGAGATCCTGTCTTTTTACGGAGCGGGGAGTTCTCTGTCCTCCATAGCGGCCCGGACTGCGGAATTTTCTGCCGGCGGACGTCGTGACGTGTCTCTTACCCTTGCGGAACTTTTTAAAAAATATTTAGCGACCATAGAGCCTTCGCGCAAACGCAGCCTTTCGTCTTATCGTTGTGTGACGGCGCACATTCTGAGGCATGTTTCGGGGAACACACCGGTCGCGTTGCTGTGCGAGAAGCACTTCAGGCACCTTGATTCTTCCTGCCGGAATCCAACAACGTACAACTCCATTCTTTCACGCGCCAAAGCTATTTTCCGGTGGGCTGTAAGGGAAAGGCTTATGGACGCGTCTCCGCTGGAAAGTATGAAACTGAAGTACCGGCCGTACCATGAACCTTGTTTTTTTCTTCCGGAAAAGGTGTGCAAAATAGTAAATCTGGCATTCGATTATTGCGATCCGACCGCTTCCGTGCCGATGTTTTTTATACTCGGATTCTTCGCAGGGCTCCGTTCTTCTGAGATTTTTCGCGCCCGCTGGGAGGATATAGAACTTGATCAATCCTCCCTACGCGTTCCTTGTCCAAAGGGAATAACAAATGGCGGAAGGCCGCGTCTGGTGGAACTGGAACCTTCCACCGTCTCTCTCATATCCAAATTCCAAACCGATGGCAAGGGACGGCCAAGGCGCGGTGTGATTGTGCCCAATCCCTGGCGAATAACCGAGTGGAAGCGCAGGGTGCTTATCCCTGCCGGGCTGTCATGGGGAAACGACTCTTTCCACAACGTCATGCGACACACATACGCCACCATGCACGTATCGGCTTTCAGGAACGCGGCCGCCACCGCGCTTAATCTCGGTCACGGACATTCTTCGCGCATCCTTGAGGAACACTACATGGGTTTGACTCCAAGAAATACGGGTATCAGGTACTGGAGTATGTTTCTGCCGCCGGGCATAGGGATATCTGCTACGCCCGAGACCAGGAGCAAAACCTATGAAAACATATTTCCGTGTACCAACGTTTACCAAAGCCCTTTTGAGAATGGCAGTTTGGAGCATCCTTGCGGGATCGCAAAACACGGCGCCCAGTGGCAAGGACACAAACCGCAAATGCCGTCCTCCTGAGGTTTGTTGAAAGGTTTGTTGAAGTTGATAACGCCTCCCGCGGTACATTTCAACTTTTGCAGCGACCCAACGTCCCAACTCCGGCAACATCGGATGCGTAGGATTTTATCCGTGCATGACAGGATGCAAGCCGCTGCAACGGCTGAAGTGTGTTCTTGTGCCGGTTTGCGTCATTACGGCTTGCGCGTGCGCTGCGGAAGTCTATTCCAGCAACATCGTAGGGTACCAGAAGCTTCAGCTTCAGGAAGGCTTCAATATGATAGCCAACGGTTTCCGCACCGTCGGAACTGGCGAAGCCCCCGCTCTGCAGGATATGTTTGTAGACGCTGCAGACAATGCGACGGCAGGGGAAGGACAGGATGTTTCCGACAACATACAGGTGTGGACAGGTACTGGATACACCACATACTACTTCTACGACAGTGCCTCTGATCCCTCGTATGACAAGAAATGGTACAAATTTGGAGATGACGCAGAACCTACCATCGACGGGGTTGAGGCCACTGAGAGCGCGTGGTATGTAGCCCGCAGTGCCACGTCTCTTACAATTTCTGGTGAGGTTAGCGCAGTGCCTCTCGAAATTCCGGTGCAGAATGGATACAACATGGTTGCCAATCCATTCCCTGCGGAAAAGATGCTAAATGATCCATCCATTGACTGGGCGTCAATGGGTGTTGTCGGCGCTGAAGGTCAGGATGTATCGGACAATATCCAAGTTTGGACTGGTTCTGGATATACCACATATTACTTCTACGACAGTGCCTCCGATCCCTCGTACGATAAAAAATGGTACAAATTTGGAGATGATGCAGAGCCGACTACCGATGTCATATCTGCAGGATCCGGATTCTGGTTTATCCACCGCGGAGATGGGGCAACGCTCAATTTCCCCAGTCCTATTGCTGAATAACGAGTCTTCCAGCGGTTGTTTTACAGTCAATCGCTTTAAACTGAAAACTAAAAAATGAAATTGAAAATGAAAAGACTAGCATCAACATTCGTAATTATTGCCGCATTTGCGGCCTCTGCGTCTGCCGCTTCCATTGCTTGGGGATTTGGCAAGCAGGTCTATCTCAATAGCGGATTGGACAGTAATGCGACACTCGCAACAGAGTCCAGCCTTACCGCTCCGTCGGGATCATACCTTGCACTTGTGTATCTCGGACAGAACGTGGATTCATACGTTCTGGGCGACATAACTGAGGCCGACGTGGTTGACACTATCGACTATGGCGTTG
>CASEAR010000056.1 GCA_949285835.1 uncultured Verrucomicrobiota bacterium
TGAAAGATAAAACTTCAGACCAGATTCTTCAAGTATCCAATGATCCGGCAAGTTCCCCCTGCCATGCCATCTGTTGCCGTTTTCCCGGTCAAATGAGGCGCAGGCATCGTTCCAGCGAGATACCGGCAGCGACGGCCTCCACACCGCCTGCGCACACGGACGCGCCAGCACGACATCGGAAAACCGTTCCAGTTTTCTGCCGTAACCGCTGTCCAGAAGTTCATATCCGGATTTTGACATATTCTCACCCCTCCTTCACAAGCGCTGCCGTACCCGGCGTACCCCCGGCGCAAAGCGCCTTCTCAATCCGCAGAACAGCATCCCGGCGCACAAAATAACTCCGGCCCACGTCATTGCCATGCCAGCCTTCTCCGGAAGCTGAGCCTCACGGCGCAATTCCACATGCTCCGAATCAGGATAAACAGCCATGTAGCCCGGCGTCACAAAAAAAATCTCCCCTGCGCCTGATACCGTCCAGTCCGGGAACCAGGATTCCGCTATCAGATGCGGCTCCCCGATATGCGTCGTGTCAAAAACGATGCCGCCGTCATCCGTCCGGCGATACGCCGACGGCTCCGAGGATTCCTTCTCCCATCCGGCATCCGGCGGTTTTTCCACGGAAGCTGCCTCCAGCATCTTCACAAAATCCGAATGCGTTCCGGCTTTCGCGCCGGCAGGCGCAGCCTCCCCCGGCGCAACCAGAATGCATGGACGGTCTGTCATCGAACGGCAGTACATCCACTCCAGAAGATCGCGCTTGAAGTCGTCCGACTCATACACTTCCAGAGGCTTCTTCCACACCCTGACAAGCGCATCAGCAGGATCCGCCGCCTCAAACAACACCCATTTCCCGTCCGCAAACGATTCCTTGCGCCTCCACCCCGGATCCGCCAGAAAAGCCTCTTTGACCGCATGGGAACGGGCGACAAAATGGCGCACGTTCATCAGCTCCAGATGACGGAGACCGGATTCCGGATCAAACTTCCGGGGCTTCACCATAAGCGGATATCCGGCTGTGCTGTCGGAAACTTCTCCCTGCACCGTGTAAGCGGCGAGAGAACCCAATGCCGAGTTAACTATGCCGCCCTCTATAACCGACTTGGCCGCAAGATACGGCATGATCTCGAAAAAACGAGAACTTCCGAGCGCTGTGTTGCCTTCGTGCAAATCCTGTGACATCCTGCCCGGCGTACCTCGCAAGGTAGCGGCAATGCGACGGCCCTCAGCGCCGTCTTTCAGCGAATCAAGACCGCTAAAATTGTATTGAGCCCAGATACGGGAACACTGCACAAACGACCATACAGGATTCTTTTCATCCGGCGTAGTATTCCACGCGTTGCCAGCGCAAAGAACCAGCCACGCGCATGAAAACAGCGCCGGAGCAACGCGGCCCGCGTATGCGAACGCCCCGCTGCATACCCCGAGGAGCCCGAAAATAATAAATGGCCACAGCCTGCAGTTGACAAAAACTTCCGAAAAATGACGTCCGTAGAAGAACAGGAACGTGGAACACGCGGCAAACAGAGAGAAAAACAGACACCATATCAAAATTCCCCGTCCTCCGTCCGCCGCCCATTCACGCCGCCGCATCATGCGGCGCACCAGTTCCGCCGCGGCCGCCGCCGCGAGCGCAGGAATAAACAGCCTTAAAATAAAGGGATGAAGCTGTCTGAAGAAATCTATCTCCCACTGCGACCCGAAATCAACCGACCACCGGCTGCGCGCTGCAAGCGGAACGACCCACCACGCCGACAGCAGCGCGCCAGTCATCCCGTCCGCAATTACCGTAAAACCTCCTTTCACTCCATCCCTGCCGCGCAAAAACAGCGCCGCGCAAACCGCTCCCAGCATGATGCACAGCATCACAGCCGTGAAAAAATGGGAGAGAGCCACCGCCGCGATAAGAAGAGGAGTGCGAAGCCTTATCCGTTTGTCGAGTCCGTCCCGCAGCGCACAAGCAAGCGCGAGAGGAAGCAGTGCAAAACTCCAGCTGTTTGCTATCATTCCCGCGAGCGTACTGTAGAAATTCACGCCCCACATATTGTGAGTATTGTCCGCCAGAAGCGGAAGCATGCAGCAGGCCGCCATCACCGGAAGCGGGCGCGCGACCATGACTGTGCGGGCCGCCGCATACATCGACGCCGGCAGCAGAACCATCCCTGAACACATGCCGGCGTTAAATACCGCATCATGAGGAAATATCTTCGTCAGCATAGCAATAACGCAGTACGGCAGAGGAAAATAAAACCGGAACATCGGGAATCCGCACCACCAGCCCGACGCCCACGAAACACAGCGACCGCTCTGCGCCGTGTGTGAAACAAGATAATGATGCGCCGGAGTGTCCCCGCCGACACAAAGGCCTCCGGAAAGTGCCGCAGGCAGATCCACCAAATAAGCCACGTAACCGGTAACTGCCGCAACGATGGCAGCATCAAAAAAATTTCCAAAAAAACGCCTGTCAAACTCGCGCATCCTCGAAAAACAAGAAAGGCATATCAGCGCCAGAGCAAGGATCGCCGCCGTCTGAGGCCGTATCATGACAGGCCCGGGAACCCCTCCCGTCAACGGACGCACGCCTTGCAGTTCCGCCGAGCCGACGCCTGTCAAAACTGCACCGTTCCCGGCAGCGCAGTCTGCGACCGCCGCCACCGGGAACGTCCCACACGCGCCGTGAAGCCTGTTCTCCAGGCGGACATCGGCGGAGAAAACGCCGAATTCGTCCGCCTCAATCCGGTATTCGTCAAATTCCGGAACGATTCCCGATGGAGCAAACACGCGCAGGCGTACCTCACGCGTGCCCGAACCGCGTCCATACAACAGCCCCGACACCGACATCGTCCCGATCCCCGGTACGCCGTCCGCCGGATTGTAAAACCCGTCCTCCGAAGGAGCGCATATCCCTACGCTTACCCCAGCGTTGAGCGGCTGCCCTTCAGATGCCGCCAGCGAAAACGTCTTCCACTTCCTGCCCGTCCGGTCCTCATATTCCACAAACACCGGAACCACCAGACTCCCGTCAAGCAGACCGGACACGGATGCCGTGCACAGCGAACCTGTCACGCACATTCCGGGATCAATAAACCCGGCATAACCGGACGAGACGGCACCGCCAGGCTCTTGCACCGAGACACGCACCGAATCGGCCGTCTCTCCTCCGCAATTTTTTATAACCCAGCTTACCGTGTTCGACTCGGCGCTGTACGTCGAAGAAATTTCAAGCGATACGGTAGCGGCATACGCCCCCTGAACGACATATGCCGCCGCTGAAAACGCCGCCACTAAAAACCTGAAAATGCGCGCGGCTCCCGCCGCGCGCCGCACACAAAACCGGCCCGTATCTGGGGCGCGTTCTGCCGCCACGTCTTATTCTCCGGCGTTTCTACCCGCAGAACTTTCCTGCACGGCGTCATCCGCGGCCGCGGATGACTCACCGTTTTCCAGATCTGAGGATTCCTCCGTACCGTCCGCCTCCCCGCAGCGCAGACTTCCGTCCACAACTGTCGCCGACGCGACAGCGTCGCCCTCGGACACGTCCACAATCCTCACTCCTTTTGCCACGCGCCCCGTTTCACGAATGGAATCTACGGCCAGACGTATGGTCATTCCCTGACGGGTCATCACAAGCAGAGAATCAGCCGGACGCGGCTCCCCGCCCGTTTCGGACGCAGGCATTCCCATGCACACGGCAGCCGCATAAACCACCTTGCCATTGCGCTCACCCGTGTCAAGGGACTTTACGCCCTTCCCGCCCCTGTGATGAAGCGGGTAAGAATCAAATTTTGTACACTTGCCATAGCCGTTTTCGCTCATCACAAGAAGGGATTCCGCCCCGTTTTCGCCGCCTTCCCGGACGAGAGCGCATATTGCATCAGGCTCCCCCGCCGGCGCCGCTTCCGCGTCCACATCATCGCCGCTCGGAACATCATCTCCAGCGTCTTCTTCACCTTCGTCCGGAGCATACTTCGCCCCGGTCAAACGCATGCCTCTGACTCCAGACGCCGTTCGCCCCATGGAACGTACGTCCGACACCTTGAAGCGCACAGATTGCCCGTTTGTGGAAACAAGCACCACCGTGTCGCCATCGGTCACAAGCGTCACTCCAACAAGCTCGTCCCCGTCCCTTATGCCGACGGCGCGAATCCCCGCCGCGCTTACATTCTTGTAGTCGCTTAGCGGCGTTTTTTTGACTATGCCTCCCGCCGTGGCGAAAAACACATACTTGTCTTCATCAAAATCCCCTATGGATATAATGTCGAGAACACGTTCCGCCGGCATCATGTGCGAAGCGTCTTCCCCCTCCGCGCGCAGACGGCCCAGATAGTTGTGCACCGAACGGCCGCGCGCATTGCGCTGACATTCATCTATCTCCCAGGCCTTCAAACGGAACAGCCTGCCGTGCGACGTGAAGAAAAGCAGGGTGTCGTGCGCCATGCACCCATGGACTTTGTCCACGATTTCATCTTCCCTGAGCTTTGCCCCGCGCTTACCCTTGCCGCCCCGGTTCTGCTCACCAAAATCGGCAAGATTCATCCTCTTTATTATGCCGTTTGTACTCAGCGTTATAATGCAGGGCACATTGGGAATCATGTCCTGGTAATTTACTTCACCTTCGGAATACGTGATTTCCGTAAGTCTACGATCACCGTACTTAACCTTCAGATCCTCGCAGTCGTTCTTGATTATGTCCAGAACCTTGCGATGGTCGCTCAAAATGGACGTGAGCTCGTCGATCTTCTGCAGGACGGCTCTGTACTCTTCTTCAATCTTGTCGCGCGCCAACCCGGTCAGCTGCCGCAGCCGCATGTCGAGAATCGCGCTGCATTGAAGCTCACTCAGCCCGAAAGAATCAGACAGCCGCGCCCTTGCGTCCGCATCGTCTTTGGACGTGCGTATTATCTGAACCACCTCGTCCATGTGGTCGATCGCAATACGCAGCCCCTCAAGTATGTGACAGCGCTCCTTTGCCTTGCGTAGATCGAACTCTGTACGCCGCGTGATCACTTCCACCCTGTGATCGACGAAACACCTCAGCATCTGCTTGAGGTTCATCACCTTGGGACGCCCGTGATCAAGCGCGAGCATTATGGCCCCGAAAGAGGTCTGAAGCTGCGTCTTGGCGTAAAGCTTGCTCAGAACCACATTCGGCCGTGCGCCGCTCTTCAGGTCGATTTCTATGCGGATATCCGCCTTTGACACGTCACGGATGTCGCTGATGTCGTCAAGTTCCTTGTTCCTTACCAGAACGGCAATCTTTTCAAGCATCTCCGATTTGACGACGCCGTACGGTATTTCGGTTATTACAATCCTGGAGGAACGGCCGTTCTCCTCGATCTCCGCACGCCCCCGCACCCGCAGGGAACCGCGCCCGGTCTTGTACATCTGCTCGATGGCACGTACTCCGCAGATGATTCCGCCCGTCGGGAAATCCGGCCCCTTCACATACTGCATGAGGTCGTCAATCGTACATCCGGGATTGTCCACCAGATGTGATATGGCGTCGCACAGCTCCACAATGTTGTGCGTCGGAATATTCGTGGACATGCCCACCGCGATGCCCACCGCTCCGTTGAGAAGCAGATTCGGAATGCGGGAGGGCAGAACCGTGGGCTCCTTCAGAGTCTCATCATAATTGGAGACCATGTCGACTGTCTCTTTGTCGAGATCTTCGAGCATATCCTCCGCATAACGCTGCATCCTAACTTCGGTATAACGCATGGCGGCGGCCCCATCCCCGTCTATTGAACCGAAATTCCCGTGTCCGTCCACCAGCATATATCTCATGGAGAACGGCTGCGCCATGCGCACAATCGTCTCGTATATGGAACTGTCCCCATGAGGGTGATATTTACCCATGACGTCGCCGACGACGCGCGCCGCCTTCTTGTACGGCTGAGAATGCGTGTTGCCCATCTCACCCATGGCGTATATGCACCGGCGGTGCACCGGCTTCATCCCGTCCCTTACGTCCGGAAGAGCGCGCCCCACAATGACGGACATCGAATAGTCGATGTACGACTTGCGCATCTCCTCTTCTATCCTGATTTCCCTCACGCCCTCCTCCGGCATCACTGCCAGAGTCTCATCACCGGCTTCAGCGCCCGGCGCAAAAGTCTTTCCTTCTTCATTTTCCATGACGATTCTCCATGCCTCAAGCGTCTATCGTCGCCATCAAAGCGTTCTCTTCTATAAAGTTGCGCCGCGGCCCGACCTCATCGCCCATCAGCATCGTGAACATCTTGTCAGCCTCCACCGCGTCTTCCAGCATCACACGAAGCATCTTCCGTTTGGAGGGATCCATCGTCGTATCATAGAGCTGGTCGGCATTCATTTCTCCGAGTCCCTTGTACCGCTGTATCGTTATGCCCCTGCGCCCGCGCACACGCACAAGATCCAGCACCTGCACCAGAGATTCCACTTCCGTATCCGCTCCCTGCGCATCCGTAAGCACCCCGATCTTGCGGCCGGACACACCGAAATAGTCCCCTATCGAGAACCCGTACAGCTCCCGCAGCGCGTCCATGTTGCGGCGCAGAGACGGCCCCTGCTTGATCTCCGTACACGAATAATTCGGATTTTCCGGCATGTCCAGAGCCTCCGGCGCGCACCCGAGGATTTCCGCAGTGCGGATCTTAAGCTCGTCGGTTTCCGCCTTCGTAAAGACAAAATGATCCGCAGGATTTCCGTCCGTATCCACCGTTCCGCGGTACTGCGGGAATTCCCCGGTATCCGCTTTGCGACACGAAAACAGCCTTTTCACGTCCACGTTCTGCCTGGCCAGACGCTGACACAGGCTCTCCGAGGCCGC
>CASEAR010000057.1 GCA_949285835.1 uncultured Verrucomicrobiota bacterium
GCGAACCTGATCCGCTGGCTGGGGAACACTGAGACTTTTTTGCGCTTCCGATTCAGGCCGCTATTTTTCATGGAGCGGGAACCGCTCACCATGCTGTTTTGGCAGAATGCAGCATGATCCTTTCCGGTTCAGCAGGCCCTACATAAGGATATTTAAAAATATGCGACCTCAACTGGTGTTAGACTGTTAACAAATATGTTGTTTTATTCAAACGTCCCGATGGAAAATTTTTAGCTTAGTATGCTGATTACAAACTTGAAAGAGTTACAAAAGCAAATAACTATTTTAAACTAGTGTTCGAAGACTCTGTCAGTTAAAAAAGTTAATGAATCCCATAGTCAAAACGACGATTATAAGGACGGGGAGAATATAGGCAAGATAGAACCGCAACCGTTGAGAGAGTTTTAACCCATCTCCACTATCTGCTTCCAAAATGAAATTGTTCCACCCCCACCCTTTTCTCCATGTGCAGAAGATAGCAATTATTAAAGAACCAATTGGAAGAATCAGGGTGCTCACGATAAAATCCTCTGCGTCAAGTATTGTCTTATTTTCACGCATTGGGAAAGGATTTTTCCACAAGTTGAATCCCAGGACACATGGAAGAGACATGATAAAAACAACAAATAAATTAACAACCACGGCACGTGTCCTGCTCCATCCGTGTACATCGACCCAGTAACTTATAATGTTCTCAAACACTGCAATTAATGTTGACAGTGCGGCGAAACTCATAAAAACAAAAAAGAGACCCGAAGAAACCTGCCCTAGCGGCATTTGATTGAAAACATTAGGGAGTGTTTCAAAAAGAAGACCGGGGCCGGCATCCGGCTTCACGCCGAAGGAAAAACATATTGGGAAAATAATCATTCCGCTCAAAAGAGAAACCAGTGTGTCAAGAGCAATAATGTGGACTGCCTCACCAGTAAGAGACCTGGACTTATCAATGTAGCTCCCGAAAATTGCCATACTTCCAATACCGATGCTAAGTGTGAAAAAGGCCTGAGACATGGCAGCGGAAACGATTGTCCAAATACCGTATGTGCGTATGGCATCAATATTCGGGATCAGATAAAATTTCAGGCCCTCAACAGCTCCTGGCAGGAAAAAAACTCTCAACACAAGAATCAGCATAATAAAAAGTAACGCTGTCATCATGTACTTGGTAACACGTTCCACACCATTCCTGACGCCCAAACCGCATACCCAAAATGAAAATGCTATTGCGATGAATGTCCAAAAAGACATTTCAGTCGGAGAAGACAACATGCTATTGAAATGTTCACTGACGGCCTCTGCCGTTTTTAATGACAAAATTTTACCTGCAAAAGAATCTCGGCAGTATGACAATATCCAACCTGTAACCACGGAATAATAAAAGACCAGAACATAATTGCCAAAAATAGCCACTGGGCCGTATAAATGCCAATGTGAACCATCCGGCTCAAGTCTACGCATTGCGCCTGATATATTTTTGCGTCCAGCTCTCCCGACGGAAAATTCCATGACCATAAGCGGCAATCCCATAAAAACGAGAAAGATCAGGTATATCAGAACAAATACAGCGCCGCCATACATCCCGGTCATATAAGGAAACCGCCAAACATTCCCAACTCCAATCGCGCACCCAGCTGACAAAAGAATGAAACCAAGTCTGCTTGCCAATGTTTCCCTATCCGATGTCATTTCCATTCTCCCGCGTCTATTCAAGCTTGATCAGGTATTAATCAGGCAATATTTTGAGAATTGCTGAATCGGCTCAAAAATGTCTTAGTACGTTCATTTTTAGGCGAAGAAAAAACCTCTTTGGCAGGGCCGTATTCCATGATAAGACCGCCGTCCATAAAAATCGCCCGGTCCGAAACATCGCGCGCAAAAGCCATTTCATGCGTCACGATAACCATAGTCATTTTTTCAGAAGCCAATTCGCGGATAACTTTAAGTATTTCCCCTGTAAGTTCCGGATCAAGCGCGCTTGTCGGCTCGTCAAAAAAAAGAACTTCCGGATCAAGTGCAAGGGCTCTGGCAATAGATACGCGCTGCTGCTGACCACCGGACAACTCGCACGGATACGACTCCGACTTGTCAGCCAGACCCATTTTTTCAAGAAGTTCGATGCCACGAGCATGCGCTTCTTTCCGCGTACGCCCCAGAACATGAATCTGCGCCTCCGTAATGTTGCGCATTACGGAGAAATGAGGAAAAAGATTGAAATTCTGAAAGACAAGGCCAAGACGCAGACACATCCTGCGCAGATCTTTTCCTGGGGAGTAAACCCCGTCCTTTATCATGACATCACCGTCGATCAATACAGAGCCGCCGCTTACTGTCTCAAGATTTGTAACGCATCTGAGCAGTGTTGATTTTCCTCCGCCGGACGGACCGATAACAGAGACGACCTCTCCCCTGTGCACATCAAATGAAATACCGCGCAACACCTCTGTCTGACCATAGCTTTTCGTTAAATCACGAACAGAAATAACACTTGCGGATTGGAATTCGTTCATTTGTAGTAATCCAATTTTTTCTCGGCTTTGGAAAAAATGACCGAGACCATCCAGTTCATCACGAGATAGAATATGCCGGCAACAAAAAGCGGAACAACAGAAAATCGTCTTGCGGAAATATTTTGTGCCGCTCTGAATAGTTCAGCCACACCGATAGTTTGCGCAAGTGCGGTATCTTTTACCAGCGTGATAACTTCATTTGCTGTCGCAGGCAGAATGCGCTTGATGACTTGAGGGAGAACAATTCTGAAAAAAGTCTGACATTTGGTAAATCCAAGAACTTTTGCTGCCTCATATTGTCCCCGGGGAATTGATTCTATTCCGCCGCGGTAAATCTCTGCGAAATAAGCCGCGTAATTAAGAACAAAAGCTATAACTACAGCGCTGAATCTGGTGTACGGCACACTCTTCCAGATATATGCTGGGGCGAAATAAACGAACAAAAGCTGCAAGATAAGCGGAGTCCCCCTCATGACGAGTAAATACAGACATATTGGGCCTCTTACAACAGCGTGTTTAGACATTCTTCCAAAGGCAAACAACAATGCCAGAGGCATAGACAAAAGCAAAGTAAGGAAGAAAACGGCGAGAGAAACGCATGTCCCTTCAAGCATGGGGAGCAGCATTTCCCTCCATCCGTCCGATACAGCCGTCTGCGCCGCCAGGCAGCCGGCCGGTGACGTATATCCTGTCATACTATATCAAATCCCGAAACAAACTATTCGGCATCCTCTTTCCCTATAATTGAAATGTCCGCACCGCCGAACCACTTTCTGGAAATCTCAGACACCGTACCATCTTTTGCCATTTCAAGCAAGGTATTCCAAACCTTTTCTGCAAGTTCTGTGTTGCCTTTTTTGAACCCTATGGCGTATTCCTCTGGAGCGAGCGATTCTTCGAGTATTACAAATGGTTTTCCCGATCTTGAAATATTGTCATTGGCCACCAGTAAGTCCATAACTACGCCGTCGACCCCGCCGGACTCAAGATCCATGAGTGCTGTGAGATAATCCCTAACTTCGACAACTTCCTTCAGAGTTGATTTAAATTCGGCAGCGTCATCGATTGCCTTCGCTCCTGACGACCCCGCCTGCGTGCAAACCCTTTTACCAGAAAAGTCTGCCAATGTTTTAAGCGGAGAATCCTTGCGCACTACAATGACTTGTGCATTGCGAAGATACGGCGGCGTAAAAGTCATGCTTTCCGCTCGCTCGGGCGTGAGAGAGAATCCGTTCCAAATGCAATCTATTTTGCCTGTGTTAAGCTCCATTTCCTTAGCATTCCAGTCTATGGGCTGTGCCTTGAACTCATAACCAAGCCTGCGGCAAACCTCGCGTGCAAGGTCAATATCGTAGCCTACAATCTCATTCTTTTCATTCCGGAAACCCATTGGCGGGAAAGAATCGTCCAATCCAAGCACGAAAACATTGTCCCCGCCATGTTCCGCACCTCCGGAACATGATACTGCAAACACCCCGGCAATCGCCGCCAACATGCACATTGCTATATTCGCCTTCATTATTCCTCCGGATCTTCGATTATCAATTGTGCGGTCCGACGCACACAGTACGCCACGAATTCTAACATCGGTTGTTCTTTGGTACAAACAAAATAACGCACTGAGCAATCCCCTTGAATATGAGTTCATGTACTGAAAAAGACATTGTGACTACTTCATATTTTACGAGCCAATTGCCTGCAGGCAAAATCCGCGAGAGCCTCAACAGCCAGACGGGCCTCCAGCCCCGCGGCACGAATCGATATAATAGTTTTTTCCGCTCTGTTTGTCAGTATCGAAGCCTGCTGCATAGCTTCTTGCTCGCTCATCAAATGAAGAATATTCATTTCATCGGACTTCGTGGGATCAGACGAGTCCAAGATGTCATCAACAATCTGGAATGCCAGACCTACACATGTGGCATATTCCCTGAATGCGCACACCGTCACTTCATCTGCTCCGCCCGCCAGAGCACCCATTGAGCACGCACATATTATAAGATCAGCAGTTTTATGTTTGTGAACATACTGTAAAAGCGGCTCGCTATATGGAGGATGCGACGTTACGTCTTCCCACTGTCCGCCAACGACCCCAGACGGTCCGGCGGCTACAGCAAGTTCTCTCATAATCCGAACTTTTATTTCTGAAGGAAGCGGAGACGACACGGCAATATTAAACGCCGCCGCCTGTAGTGCATCGCCTGCAAGGACAGCTTCTGCATAACCAAACTTGGCATGGACGGCCGGTTTACCGCGGCGCACCATGTCGTTATCCATGCATGGCATGTCATCGTGTATCAGAGTATAGGTGTGAAGTGCCTCAATCGCCGCCGCACAATCAACTGCTTCCTCAGCCTGTCCGCCAGCCGCTGAACACGACAACAAACACAATATGGGACGAACACGCTTGCCTCCAGAGTCGAGAGCATACTCCATCACTTCAGATAGAGACTTCGGCACAGACGGCGGAGCCAGAATACCGCCTGTTTCAAACATGGAGGAAATACGAACTTCCGTCATTGTCTTGTATTTTGAAAAAAGATCAGTGTCTGTACTCATTGCACTCTGCCCTTTCTCAATGCGGCGTCAAAGCGCTGCTTCACCTTCGCGGGAGAATACATGTCAATTGTATATCTTCGGCCTTGTTCTGCCAGAAGAGACGCAGCATCTGGATTGTCCTGCAGGAATACTAACTCTTCTTCAAACTCCGGATATCTTGAAAACCAAAGCCCGCCGTTGGATGCCATACACTGTCTGCGGAGCACTTCGCCGCGTGCATGGACGAGAACCGGGGTTCTTGCCAACCAAGACTCAAGAAGTACAATTCCAAGGCTTTCATTTATCGACGGATGACAAAATGCAACCGCACCGGCCATCGCTTCGCGTTTTTCTGTCTCAGGGACAAATCCGAGGTCCACAACAGCGCCAGACAGCGCCTGTGGAACTTCAACAGCGCCCGAACCTGTGAGAACAAGTTTTACATCTCGTCCAGTTCTTTTCCTGAAGCAGTCAAGATAGTCGACTAGAACAGGCGTCCCTTTCAGCGGCTCCCTGCGTCCGCTGTACATGATGTAATCACCTGTTAAGCCGTAGTGTTCTTTGAATGCCGTTTTTGAAACCTCAAACGGTTCTATTCCCATTGCAACGACATCATCTACCACAGGCCTCATATCTGGATAAAGTCTGTATGCAAGTTCCCGTTCCGGATCTGTATTAAACATGAATCCGCGGACTTGTGTAAACATACGGGCTATAATGCGCACACGAGCGAACGGTTCGTCATGCAGACACGGTATCAAAATCGTCTTCTCCGGGAAGTTATTTGCGACAGATTCCACAAGACCAAATAGATACGGTCCTGCGACTACTCTGTCAATTTCAGATTCGATAGAATGAAGATAGCTTACTAGAGCGTCGGAATTTACGCTGTTCCGCATCCACAAACGTTCGTCTTCATCGGAAAGAGACCTGCCTGAACATATTAACGACTGCAGAGATAAAAAAATTTCACTGTTTCTTTCCGTGTTAACCGGAAATCTGCGGACGGTCATTCCACCACGGGAAAACGCCCCTTCCGGGAGTTCATTTTCCCATGTGAAATGATTCCTTGCGCATGTCGTCAGGAACTCCACTTCATGTCCGAGAGAAACGGCATCTGCCGCCAAACTGTAGATAAGCGTCTCAGCACCGCCAACCGTGCCCGGTTCATGAAGCCTCGGACAGACGAAAGCTATTTTCACCTTTCGCTCTCCAGTTTAGCAATGCGTTCTCTCAGTGCGTTCATCTCTCGCCGATGCCTGTCTTCCTGTATTTCGATGGCAGCCAACAGCAACGAATTCGACTGATTTTGCTGCGACCACATCCTGTAGGTGTAGAACTTCAGAAGTTTCCAAATAATTTTTTTTACAGACACGAACAACTTTGAAAATCTGGAACGTTTCTCGAATATTTCAAAATCGTTCATATCTACAGGTATGATTTGTCTCAGGCAGGCAAGATACTGCTCCATAAATGACTCATCGTCCTTCAGCGTGAGTATATTGCAGCGCTCCGCCCGCGCCACTCTGGCGTCATCGTATACACCGCGCCTGCGTTTTTCCTCAACTGTAGAAAGAATCTCGTTTACAACGCTTGAGGCATCGATTCCATCTGCCCCCAGCTTTATTTTCGCTTCCATCATTCCACCACGCAATACGGGTTTGTCAAACGCTCATCACCTATTGTCGTAACATCGCCATGACCGGGGAAAACGTCTGTTTTATCGTCGAGACTCATAAGCCGTGCCAACGACTTTGTAAGTAACCCAAAATTACCGCCAGGCAAATCTGTTCTTCCCACAGATCCTCGGAAAAGAGTATCTCCGGAAAAAAGCGTTCCTCCGTCTTCAGATATAAAACACAGTCCACCTGGCGTATGCCCGGGCATCCCCATAACTTTCAACAGGAGTGTCCCTGCTCTGACCGCATCTCCGTCTTTCAGAAAATCAATTCTCCCCTCCGGGAATTTCTGCACCTCATCGTACAAATAAATCCTGTTCGCAGGTGAAAATGCCCAGACTGAGTCTTGAGGGCTCATGCCAACTCGCAAATATGGATAGTCCGACAATAGTCCATCAAGAGCGGATATGTGATCAGCATGTCCATGCGTAAGCAGCACTAATGATGGAACAGCAGAAAGCTTTTCCAGACAAGCTTTTATTTTTCCGGGGTTAAAGCCGGGATCTATTATGACCGTCTGCTCCGGTTCGTTCCACACAACATATGTGTTAACCTCATACGGACCTGTTTTCAGCACATGAATATGCATTTCAACACCACACTGTGCAGCTGCAAAATGGCAACTTCAGCGAGACAAAAGCTCTCTGAAGTAGTCGATCGTTTTCGGAAGACCGCGATCAAGCGTCACTCGGGGCTCCCATCCGAGAAGTTCCTTCGCCATAGTGATATCCGGTCTTCTGCGCTTAGGGTCGTCTTTCGGAAGCGGATGGTACACCAGTTTGCTTCCTGTTCCAGGAATAAGCTCAAGCGTCATTGCCGCAAGTTCACGTATCGTAAATTCGGCTGGATTTCCTATATTGAGTACAGGAAAATCCATACCGTGAGCAGAAAAGAATGCACGAACCTTTTCTTCCGGTAGACACATGTACGACTCTATTGCGTCAAGAAGATCATCCACATACTGGAAACTCCTTGACTGATTCCCGTCTCCGTAAAGGGTTATGTCTTTGCCTTTGAGCGCCTGCACGATGAAATTACTCACCACTCTGCCGTCATGCGGATGCATTGCCGGACCGTACGTGTTGAATATGCGGATCATGCGTATGTCCATTCCGTACTGCCGCGTGTAATCGGCGCAAAGCGACTCCGCAGCCCGTTTCCCCTCATCATAACAGCTTCGCGGTCCTATAGTATTAACGTGTCCCCAATACTTTTCCGGCTGCGGGTGCACTTCCGGGTCTCCGTAGACTTCGGAGGTGGACGTATGAAAGACACGGGCACGCGTCTTAAGTGCAAGTTCAAGGGTATTCATCATTCCAAGGAACGACACTTTTATCGTCTCCACCGGATTCCTCTGATAATGGATTGGAGACGCCGGACAAGCCAGATTGTATATCTCATCGAATTGTCCCCAGAATGGCTGGGTCACGTCATGCATTAGAAAGGTAAATCTCGGATTGTCAAGCATATCGTAGATGTTGGCTTTCGATCCGGTAAACAAGTTGTCCAGAACCGTAACTTCACATCCGCTTGAAAGCAACCTGCGTGCCAGATGAGACCCAATAAACCCTGCGCCACCGGTAATCAGGCATTTTTTTGCCATTCTGTTCATTATTTTTTCCCTGAATTATATTATAGCTATGCCGCTTAACCGTTACTACCAGCAATCTGTTCTGAATGGGGAGGCCGGCAAACCCTCCCTGTTATAAAGGTTTGCCGAAGCCGGATTCTGCGACCATGCGTACCTGACAGCCATTGGCTTGTCGATTCCGTCTGCCCTCACAACGACGGTATCTCCGTCTATCACAGCCTCCGCACGTACAAACTTCTGATTTTCGCCTGCTATCATAAAAGAGTTCAATTTAGCTGTGCCTGGACGCATTGTCAATCCGCTTCCGATGTCGGTAAAATGAATTCTTACGCATGCCCCTTCAATGTTAAAGCATTTATAGTACGGTCCATTCGGGACAACATCAATTCCGTAAACTTTTGCAAGAGCCCATTGAGCCAACCTTCTTCCCACGCTCCTTTTGTCTTTCGGGTGAATGTCTTCTTCTTCGCCGACATCAATCGCAGATGCCATACCGCAGTTGTTGCACCGTTTAACTGTTTTTAGCTGCTCATCTCTGATCACAGCCCACGCGGAACCCTCTTCGTAATCTAACGGTACCTGAAAATTAGCAATCTGCACAATTATAAAAGGGAAATCTCCCTGTCCCCATGTCCGACGCCAATCCCGAATCATTGCTTCGTGAAGGACAGAATACTCAGCAGCGCGCTCATTCCCGTTGCTTTCCCCCTGATACCATGCAACGCCCCTCAAAGCGAATGGCACAAGTGGTCTTATCATGCTGTCGAACAGTGTATACAAGCTATTTGGATTGCCTGGAACGGCAGGAAGCTGTGGCGGAGGCGGTGTGATCCCGATGTCATGTTCCACAAGGCAACGCCACATACCGTCCAGTCGAATAACATCTGATTCGTCATCCACCGGGCAAAGAAACATCCTGCTTGACGGCCCCCTGAGCCCTCCGTCGAAAATAAAAGACCAGACACGGCAGGCAACAACAGAAGAACCGCTCTTCACCAATTCGGGAGATATCGTGTATTGGCGGTTTACGCTCCAATATTCCTGCTCTACACCGGAGCCGAGCCCTCCGACCTTTACACCGTTGAAAAACGTCTGATCGTGCTTGTCCGCTCCGCCAAGAGAAATCTTCAGCGCACGGCCCGCCCATCTTTGTGGGATTTCAACAGTTTTGCGAAACCAGACAGAACCGTTGAATTGGCGTCCAATGCATTCTGCAAATGTACCGGGAAGAGACGCCTCCGGCCAAGCGGAGTCGTCATAGTCTGCACGATGCCACCCTTCGCTGATTCCTGAAGCACCTGGATCCAACGGAAAAATGCTGCCGGACACATAGTTAGGGCTGGCACTCTTCCATAACTCTTCATCAGACAAACTTCTTTCGTAATTAAGAATACGTTCCCTCATGAATGGAAGTTCTGAAAGTCCTTCACGCGATGTCCAAGCCTCTATGATTGTCCCTCCCCATGACGAATTCACAATCCCAACGGGAACGCCCAGCTCCTCATGGAGCCTTTCTGCCATGAAGTAACCGACTGCGGAAAAGACGGGAAGCCATTGCGAATCAGCTTCTCTCCAGCATGCACTCACATCGTAGACCGGACCGCTGCCGCACTGCCGGGGCACATTAAACGTGCGAATGTTGTGCACATCGGGATTTACCGGTTTCGGATAAGCCCGATCTACCTCGAATTCCATGTTTGACTGTCCGGAGCACAGCCAGACCTCTCCAACGAGAACGTCGTTCACAACAACTGATTCCTCCGGAACAGTTGTTTTTATCTTCAGCGTGTATGGGCCGCCGCAAGGCAATTCCGGGAAACGCAAAATGAAATAACCGGACGCATTTGACAATGTCTGCGTCTTTATTCCGGCAATCTCTCCAACAACCTTAAGCCCCGGCCGAGTCCACCCCCATACGGGAACATCCATACCTCGCTGCAGTACAACGTGGTCCGAGAACAAAGCGTTTAATTTCATGCGCGCCCCCAATGAAGCAAACAACACCCCAACATACAACATCCGAAGACAACGTAAGCTAACACATTTGCGTAGTTTTAACAAGTAAAACATCATTTATGGAAAGTTGCTGAAAGCATCGTCCATGATTGAAGAAAAGGCAGGAGTCATGAAAAAACACCCGTAAGATGTGCATTCCCATTGCCGCCATGCGGGCAGATCATTTTTGGAAAACAGTGTTGCTTCGTTTTCTGCTGAAATGGAACCTGCCACACAATCCACGTCGAAAAGAAACATCGTGTGGGATATGCCAATCATTCTCATCCTCGGACATATCTCAAGTTTGAAGTCCGCGAACTGAAACGATTTTATGAAACGATGTCTCCATTGCTCATGACCGGTTCGAACCTTTACGCGTATTGCCCCCCCTGCTGTTCCCTCGGCTGATTTCTGCGATCTCATTACACGGCTCTCTGCCGCGCCAGCTTAAGCAGCAATGCAGACATCCACGAACAAAGGGCTCGACTTTCACATTTACGCCCATCCGATCTGCATGAAACCTTTCCGAACAGATTTCTTCTAACTTTAATGATTTCCGCCCTCCCATCCACGTTTCATGCCTCACACCGCCTCCCAGTTCGCCGAGCCAATGCTTTGCTGTGGACTTCCTTCAGATTCATCCCCCGCGGATGCCCCTGTCCAGCTGCTGCCCCTTGTCGTGCGGCTTCGGTATTTTCATCCGGCGGCAGTACGCGATACCGGGCGCACACAAAAAAGGCCGTCTCCGGAATTAGAGGATTCCGGAGACGGCCTCCCGCCGCGCACGGCGTCAGTCCGGGCGTACGCTATCCGAATGTGAACTCGCCGTTCACAGCGTCCACATGGATGTTTCTGTTCTCATCGTACGTGCCTGACACGATATTTTTCGCGATCTGCGTCTCAATGTCTCGCTGAATCCTGCGTTTGAGCGGTCTTGCTCCGTAGACCGGATCAAATCCGCGTTCCGCCACCAGATCCACCGCCGCATCTGAGATATCCGCCTCGAACCCCTTTTCGTGCAAGCGCCTCTTCAAGTCCTCGAACATTAGACGAATGATCTGGCGTATTTCCGACTTGTTCAACGGCTTGAACATCACAACTTCGTCAAGTCTGTTCAGAAATTCCGGACGGAATGATTCCTTCAACAGACTTTCCACTTTGGCGCGGACCTCCTCGGTAATATCGCCGGAGGCTGTTATGCCGTCGAGAAGATACTGCGATCCCAGATTGCTCGTCATTATGATGATGGTGTTCCGGAAGTTTACCGTTCTGCCATGCGAATCCGTAAGGCGTCCGTCGTCGAGAACCTGAAGCAGTATGTTGAAAACGTCGGGATGCGCCTTCTCAATCTCGTCTAGAAGGACAACCGAGTACGGTTTGCGGCGAACGGCTTCCGTGAGCTGCCCGCCCTCATCATATCCCACATACCCCGGAGGCGCGCCCACGAGTCTGGACACAGAATGCTTCTCCATGTATTCCGACATGTCTATTCTGACCATATGTTGTTCAGAATCAAAAAGATCAGCCGCAAGAGTCCGTGCAAGTTCAGTTTTGCCTACGCCGGTCGGCCCCAGAAATAGGAACGACCCTATAGGACGCGAAGCGTTCTGTATGCCGGCTCTTGCTCTGAGGACAGCATCGGATACTACACGGACAGCCTCTTCCTGTCCGACCACTCTCTTGTGCAGCGTCTCCGGAAGCCTCAGAAGTTTTTCGCGCTCGGACTCCACAAGACGCGTCACCGGGATGCCGGTCCACCTTGAGATCACCTCGGCAATCTCATCTTCGGAAACTTCTTCCCGCAAAAGTCTGTTTTCCCCTTCGCCAACAAGATTCTTTGACTCGGCAAGTTTCCTTTCGAGTTCCGGTATAGTTCCGTATCTAAGCTTAGCGGCGGCGTCCAAATCGGAGTTGCGTTCTGCGAGCTCGCATTTGCTTCTGGCCTGATCGAGCTGCTCCCTGAGCTTTTTGACCTCTTCTATAGCCTTTTTCTCCTTCTGCCAGCGGAGCTTCATTGCGCCGGCCTGCGTCTTCAGGTCTCCAAGTTCTTTGTGCAAAGCCTCCAACCGTTCGCGGCTCGGCTTATCATGCTCCTTTTTCAAAGCAGTTTCCTCGATTTCGAGCCTCATGACCCGGCGTGTGATCTCATCAAGCTCTGCCGGCATGGAGTCCATCTCTGTCCTTATTGACGCGCAGGCTTCGTCTATCAGGTCTATCGCCTTGTCCGGCAGGAACCTGTCCGTAATATAGCGGTCGGAAAGAACGGCTGCCGATACGATTGCCGCATCCTGTATGCGCACATTGTGATGCAGTTCAAAACGGTCTTTGAGTCCGCGCAGGATCGAAATCGTATCTTCCACGCTTGGAGCGTCTACCGTCACAGGCTGAAATCTCCGCTCCAGCGCCGCGTCTTTTTCCATGTATTTGCGGTACTCGTTCAGCGTGGTTGCTCCTATGCAGTGGAGTTCACCGCGCGCCAGCATCGGTTTGAGCATGTTCGCTGCGTCCGTGGATCCCTCTGTTCTGCCTGCACCCACAATCGTATGTATCTCGTCGATAAACATTATTATGCGGCCTTCGGCGGCTTTTATCTCGTTCAGTACGGCCTTGAGACGCTCCTCAAACTCCCCGCGGTACTTTGCTCCAGCCATAAGCGCCGTCATGTCGAGTGCAAAAATAGAGCGGTCCTTCAGTCCTTCCGGAACGTCTCCGCGTACAATACGCTGCGCCAGACCTTCCACTATCGCCGTTTTGCCGACGCCCGGTTCACCTATCAAAACCGGGTTATTCTTGGTCTTTCGGGAAAGAATACGCGTCACAGCCCTGATTTCGCTGTCTCTTCCGATGACCGGATCAAGCTTGTTGGCACGAGCCATCTCCACTAGGTCTGTACCATACTTTTTCAGTGCCTCATACTGAGCCTCGGGCGAATCAGACGTCACACGCTGAGTCCCGCGGACATCTTTAAGCACCCCGAGCACGGACGCTTCGTCAGCGCCGCACTCCCGAAGTACCTTTGATGCTGACCATGAACCGCCACCGAGCATCGCCAGAAGAACATGTTCTACAGAAACATATTCATCTTTAAGCCGTTTGGCGACATCCCCGGCGCTCACAAGCATGGAGTTGAAGTCCTGCGAAACATATATCTTGCCCTGCTCGACACCGCCGCCGCTGACATGCGGAATCTTCTCAAGTTCACGTTCCGCAGACGTACGCACCGAAACCGGGTTTACACCTGATTTTTCAAGCAGACGCGGCACAAGCCCGTCCTCCTGCGTCACAAGCGCATAAAGCATGTGAACAGTGTCTATCATCTGGTGCCCGTAACGGACAGCGCACTCACTCGCGGTCTTTATCGCTTCCTGCGTCTTTAATGTCAAGTTCTCGTTCATATCAAATTCCTCCGTCCCGCTGCGGACCAGCCCGCATGGAGACTCTTCCTCAGGTGCACTTTGTGTGCCAGATGCAAAAAACCGGTATAAACAATGCCAACGCGCTCAAATGGAGTCATAGTGTCGCATGTAGAGGGACATAATGTCGCGCAGTTGCGATAACTCGCCCTGCGACAAACTCAATATCCGCCCATTTTAACTGTCAGCAGACACCGCAGCATGCAAGTTCTTTTAATTCCACGGCCTGAACGACACGCTCACGACGCGGCACATACGAAATGTACAGGTTTTTACGGTCAGAAGAACTCAGGCCGTCCGCCGCGCACATCGGACGCGCACTCACGCGAAATACTGCGCCGCATCAGAATCCGGACGCCGGGGGGCAGGTGGATTCACGAACCACCAGACGCGTCTTGCACCTCACTTCCGAATTGTTCCATATAGCGCCGGACGAAGGATCCTCCGTGATCTGCATCAGGAGATTTGCGGCGCACTCGCCCATTTCAAATGTGGGAGAATGCACAGTTGTTATCCCCGGGGAAATAAGTGAAGAAATCTCTGTATTGTCAAATCCCACAATGCTCAGGTCCCGCGGTACGGACAAACCGATATCCTGAGCCGCCTTGAGCACGCTTATCGCGATGAAGTCTGTGGCACACACGACCGCCGAAGGACGGTGCGCCGAACGCAGTATCTCCGTATACCGGCCCACCATCTGTTTCATTGTGCAAGCCTCAATGAGACACGAGTCCATATCGATGCTCAGGCCGGCACGCGTCATTCCTCCGCAAAACGAGTTGAAGCGGATGCGGAGGCTCGGGTTGGTATCGTTGCCGGCAAAAGCAATTCTGCGGTGCCCAAGCGATAAAAGATGATCGAGGGACTGCTCTATTCCCCCGAGATTATCAACCGCCACCACAGGCACCCCCGGCACGCCGAGGATGTCCACCATCACTATCGGAAGCGCACAGTACTCTATGAAGTCAAGTTCTGATTTGTCCGGACTTCCGAGCAGAAGCACTCCCCTGTGTTTCGACTTGTTTATGCGTCCGACAAACCTGTTGTCGGTTATATCCCGACAGAACCTCTGCATTATCTGCATCCCGTGTTTTGAAAGGAATTCGACAATGCCGGCGATTGTATTCCGGTAAAAATCCGTCACAAACCTGAAGTTCGGCAGGTATAACTCACCGGGAAAATCCTCTTCACGGGCTGAAATCGTAAGTGCATTTCCAGAGTACGAGACCGGTTCCACACCCTCGTTCCTGAAAAGAATAACGTCCACTGTGTCCGACAAGGTTACCGAACCGCGGGGCCTGCCGCGGCGCGGAGATTTTTCGTCCGAATCAGAATTGTTCTCCATCTCATGCACAACGTCCAGTATGCGCGCACGCAGTTCCGGATTGACGCCGGCAACTCCGTTCATGGCTCTCGACACGGTCGCCGAGGAGCATCCCGCTTTCGCCGCTATATCGTTTAATGTGACTGACATTTACATCTCCCCAAAAATTTAAACACCGAGAACCCGCCGCCACAGCGCAGCCGCCCACGCGCCAGTACCGCGCCAGTACCGCACGCCCCGTTCACACGACAAGCCGAACCCCGGCGATGTCGCCATCAGCTTGCCGCCGCAGCGCAGCCGACACCATGAGCGTCCGAATCGCACAGGCCGCTCCTCCGGACTCGAATGCCGCTGCTGCCGCAGCACGTAAAAACACACGCCCCGCACTGCCGCACCAACGAAGCCCGATTGTAGCACATCTGTATTGTACTGTCTCGTTATCACCTCAATTTTTTTCAATAAAACGGTTCTGCCATGAAATGAAACTGTCCTTAAAGTTTAAGATGCGCGTAAGGATGAGAATATCCGCTTCCCTTTCCCATGATGTTCCTTTCTGCGCGGATTGTGTTGAGGGTTCCATTTCAGCATAAAGTGAAACATCACTGTTTCCAAAGAATGATCTGCCCGCATGGCGGCAGTGGGAATGCACATCTTTTGTGTGTTTCATTTCATGCCTGCAATCCTCTGGGTATGGGCGCTGCATTCGCAACTTTTCGCCCGCTGCTCTGCAAAACCATTTCCTACGTGCTTAAATCGCAGGCGTCCAGCTGCGGACGCCGCATCGTTATTATACGAAAACGCGTTGTGTTATAAATAACAGACCGAATGAGAAAAAGCTTTATGACATTATCTGGTGATGCGTTGAATACTTGACGCTGTACGATGAAGGCTGCGGCCGAATATTCAGGACAACGACGCCGTCGTTATGACATTTGGGTGCGAACAGCATCCTTCACCCAGAGAATTGCAAAAAAAGACCGGATATCGTACAATCAGCCCCGAATCAGATGTAGACTCCGGAATTGTGCCATGCGCTTCCGGAAGCTTTTGTTCAAAAAACAACTAAAATTTCTGGAAAGCACGACATATGACTATCGTTCTTGGTTCCGATCACGGCGGCTTTGTTTTAAAAGAGACCGTGCGCAAACTGCTTGAGAAAAAAAATATTAAAGCGTCCGATTTCGGATGTTTCACTCAGGAATCGTGTGATTACCCCGACTTTGCGGAAAAGGTGGCACGGGCGGTGGAAACAGGCGAGGCGGAGCGCGGAATCCTGATTTGCAAGAGCGGAATAGGCATGTCTATCGCAGCAAACCGTTTCCCCCACGTGAGAGCGGCCCTGTGCCGGGACGTTGCCTCCGCGAAGTTTTCAAGAGAGCATAACAACTCCAACGTACTTGTTCTGTCCGGAATTTTTACGGACAACCCGGAAGAAATCCTCGACACATGGCTTAACACACAGGCGTCTTCCGAAGAACGCCATGTACGGCGCGTACGCAAACTCACCGAAATAGGCAACAGGGTGATTGAAGTCGCACACCTCCAGGACAGCGACCCGGAAGTTTACAGGAGCATTATGGAGCACGAGAGGCAGGAAGCATCGTGCATAAATCTGATTGCCTCTGAAAATCTTACATCGCGTGCCGTGCGCGAGGCACAGGGCTCCGTGATGACAAACAAGTATGCCGAAGGTTATCCGGGCAAGCGCTGGTACAGCGGGTGCAAGTTTGTGGACGAAGTCGAACAGCTCGCGATTGAACGCGCCAAAGAACTCTTCGGTGCGGAGGCGGCGAATGTGCAGCCGCACTGCGGTTCCTCAGCAAACATGGCCGTTTATTTTGCGATGCTTCAGCCTGGCGACACAATCATGTCCATGAGCCTCGATCAGGGAGGGCACCTGTCGCACGGTTCTCCGGTGAATTTTTCCGGACGCCTCTTCAATATCGTGCCATATCAGGTTGATCCGAAGACAGAAATGCTCGACTACGACGCGCTTGAGGAACAGGCCAGAAAAGTGAAGCCCAAGCTTATCGTCGCCGGTGCGTCCGCCTATCCCAGAAGGCTCGATTTCGCAAAGTGGCGCAAAATAGCGGACTCGTGCGGAGCCATGCTGCTCGTAGACATGGCGCACATTGCCGGACTTGTGGCTGGAGGCTCCCATGAGAGCCCCGTCCCATACGCTGAGTTCGTGACAACGACCACACACAAGACCCTGCGCGGACCCAGAAGCGGGCTTATCCTGTGCCGCAAGGAATTTGAAAAAGACATCAACAAAACGGTTTTCCCAGGATTGCAGGGCGGACCGCTTATGCAGGTTACGGCCGCCAAAGCTGTGTGCTTCAAGGAAGCAATGACTCCGCAGTTCAAAGAATATGCCCACCAGATTGTGCGAAACTGCGCAGTGCTCGCGGAAGTGCTCTCCAGCAGAGGCTTCAGGCTGGTTTCCGGCGGAACGGACAACCACCTCCTGCTCGTGGATGTCGCAGCTTCAGGCCTTACAGGCAAAGCCGCGGCTGCAGCGCTGGACGAAACCGGAATAATTGTCAATAAAAACACAATACCATTTGACAAAAACAGTCCCTTCGTCACATCCGGAATACGCATCGGCACCGCGACTGCCGCCACGCGAGGCATGAAGGAAGACGATATGCGCTTCATCGGCGGAAAAATTGCAGACGTCCTCAGCAGCATCGACGATGCCGGACTGCGCCTTAAGATCCGCGAAGAAGTCGCTGAGTTCGCAATGCGGTTTCCAGTACCGTGATATCGCAGACATAGGATACCTTGATCATGCCAAATGTTATAGATACTTTGAAAGAACGCGGACTGTTCGACAACTGGACAGATCCCGCCGTCTACGATCTCCTCAACAGCGGACCCGTGACGCTTTATGGAGGATTCGACCCGTCTGCCGACAGCCTTCAGGCCGGAAATTTCGTGGCAATAATGACACTCTGCCACTTCCAGAGGGCCGGACACAACGTCATTGCCCTTGTCGGCGGCGCCACCGGTCTCATAGGCGATCCTTCCGGGAAGACGTCCGAACGCAAACTCCTCGATGAGGAGCAGGTGGAGCACAATATTGCAGGAATCAAAGAAAATCTCTCCAGATTCCTTGACTTCGGAGATTCCCCCGGGCAGGCCAAGCTGGTAAACAACTATGATTGGCACAAAAATTTCACGTTCATATCGTACCTCAGGGACGTTGGCAGATTCTTCCGCATGGGTACAATGCTCGGCAAAGAAAGCGTCAGGCAGCGCCTGGCTTCGGAAAACGGGATGAGCTTCACCGAATTCTGCTATCAGACGCTTCAGGGGTACGATTTCATGTACCTGTACGACAAATACGGATGCCGCCTGCAGATTGGAGGCTCCGATCAGTGGGGAAACATTACGGCTGGAACCGACCTTATTCACAGACAGCGCGATAAAGAGGCATACGGGATGACCATCCCCCTCATAACGGACAGCCAGGGGAGAAAATTCGGGAAATCTGAAGGCAACGCCATGTATCTGGACTCGCGCAAGACTTCAGTCTACAACTTCTACCAGTTTTTCCTGCGCTCCGAGGACGCCGATGTTATCAGATACCTCAAGGCGTTTACCTTCCTCCCGCTCAGCGAAATCGCCCAGCTTGAGGAGACGCTCAAAATTGCGCCGGAGAAACGTGAAGCGCAGCGCGTCCTCGCTTCAGATGTGGTCAGGAGAGTGCATGGCGAAACAGGTCTCAGGCAGGCGCAGCGTGCAAGCGCCGCCCTGTTCGGCGGCTCTTTTTCCGGACTTTCCGCCGAAGAACTGCTGCCTCTTTTCGCGGAGGCGCCTTCTGTTGAGCTGCCTTCCGGAGATGTTCTCGGCTCGCAAATCGCAAAATTGGCAGTAGCCGCCGGATTGTGCAAAAGCACAGGTGAAGCAAGGCGGCTGTCAGACGGCGGCGGCTTGTATATAAACAACGAACATGTCAGCGCCATGGACAACGTGACTCCGGACATGCCAATCGACGGCCGGCTGTTAATTCTGCGCTCCGGCAAGCGCAATTACCGCGTCGTCGAAATCCTTAACTGAGTGCTGCATGGGCACGCTGTACAAGTGTTGAAAGGGATTTGGTATGCTGTCTTTCTTTTTGAAAGCAAAACTTCATCGAATCACTGTCACGTCCGCCGAACTGAATTATCAGGGAAGCATGACAATCGACGAAGATTTTATGGACGCAGTCGGGATGCTCCCTTACGAGAAAATTCTTGTGGCCAACCTCGCCAATGGAGAACGCTTTGAAACGTACGCCATACCCGGGAAGCGCGGTTCCCGGGTTTGCTGCCTGAACGGCGCCACGGCATACAAGGGCGCTCCCGGCGACAAGGTAATCGTGTTTTCTTTCTGTATGCTTGAGAACAGTGAAATCCCCCTTCACAAGCCTAAAGTGGCCGTTTTCGGAGACGACAATGAAATCATACGGCTGAGCGCCGTGTGAAGACACGTTAATCGGGAGAGTATATGCAGGTACTGATATCTTCGGTCAGAATTCCGGACAGGGTCCGCAAGGATATGGGCAATATAGAATCGCTCATGGAAAGCATGAGAAAATGCGGACAGCTCAATCCCATAACTATCACGCGTGAAATGGAGCTTGTCGCGGGACACCGCAGAATCACGGCTGCGACACGTCTCGGCTGGAAGATGATAGACGCGGTAATCGTCGACGGCGCCGACGAAACCAGACGGCTTGAAATGGAGATGGAGGAGAATTTCTGCCGCAAAGACTTTTCCCCTGAGGAACTCCTCGAAGGCTACAAGCGCCTTGATGCCCTGAAACACCCGGGCTTCGGAAAGCGTATGAAGAAAAAACTGTACGGTTTCTTTTCGAAGCTCGCGTTTTGGAAACACAAGGAAAAACGTCCGGCGCAGGATTTTGATTCCGTAACCTACGTTACAGGCTCCGGTATGAAGCATCTGAACAATGCTGTCCCCGAACAGCCTGCCGCCTCCGACGATTCTTCCCAATACGGCGTATGACCAGATAACGATGGATCTTGAGTCGTCTGACAGAACTCGCCGTCTGATCGGACCGGACGGACTTGCCGCCATAGAAAAATCCAGCATCCTCGTAGTTGGTGTCGGAGGTGTCGGGTCTTGCGCTGCAGAAGCTCTGGCTCGTGCCGGTGTGGGACATATCACAGTTATAGACGACGACGTCGTGTCCAGGTCAAATATAAACCGTCAGCTAATCGCTCTGGAATCCACACTGGGCAGATTCAAAACCGATGTCATCCGGGAACGCCTGCTTGATATAAATCCTCAGGCGCAAATCGACGCTCTGACTATGCGTTATTCCCCGGATACTTCAGACAAGGTGATTTTGAAATCATACGACTTTGTCCTTGATGCAATCGACACAGTCTCGTGCAAGATAGAGCTTATTGTCAGGGCGTCAGCGGATTCTGTACCGATAATAAGCGCCATGGGGACAGGCAACAAGACCGATCCGTCGCAGTTCGCCGTAACGGATATTTTTGCAACCGATCAGTGCCATCTCGCCCGGATAATGCGGAAGAAACTTCGCAAAAAGGGAATAAATAAATTAACCGTCGTATACTCTCCCGAGCCGCCAAGCCTCCCATTCGAAGATGGAAACTCCGTACGTGAAAGGCACCAGATCGCAGGAACAATTTCATTTATGCCTGCGGCTGCCGGTCTTCTTATGGCTGCGCATGTCTTAAACACGATTGTAAAGACCAGCACATCGGGCCGGAGATGATTTCAATTGTAAAGCTTTTATCCGCCGCCGCCGCCGTCTCCGCGTCAAGGACGTTAATGTTTGAATGCGTTTCGTCGGAGATCCCCGTGATTCCTGTTTTAGCGGCGTTTCTTATGTTCCTTCCGGAATTTATTGACCGATTCATTTTTGCGCCTCTCTTCCACGTCGACGTGCAAATATCGATGGATCCGCTCTCGCCGGACCCTTCCTCAGCGGCAAAAGGGATTGCAGAAACAGCGAAACGGGTGCTTTTCACCGGGAAAAAACTGCATGTATGCGTGACGCCAATGCCGCGATGGGATATCGTTCTGGCACTCAACACCGTAAAATCTATCGTGGAAGTTTTTGTTTTTCCACATCAGGACGGCCCGCACCTTTCAGCCGAAGAAATCCGCCGGTCCAAAGCAATGCGCGCCGTGTGTAAAATCCCGGCCTTATCGCTTGGGAAGAACCGCTCTGTGTACAGAATTTGCGGAGATGACCGGAAGACGTGCCGCAGTCTTCGCCTTGTATTCAGCACAGACGTCCCGGGCCGTGAACCTGTTCATATCACTCAACCAGGCCTCCCCAACTGCATCATTGCCGACGTCGTCGCAGTAATGTTTGCCGCCGCGGCGTCGGTTGACGCTGCGCTGTCCATCGCGGCAATTGTTGTAGTCAGGCGCATTCTCTCATCTCCAGCTTGCGGGAAGTCGGCTGTTCTGGCTATTGGAATATGCGCAGCGGCTGTAATCGCAATAAGTCTGGCGTCTCTTGGATACTGAATCCGAATCTGAGGAACATGACGCCAGGCTGCCGTTTAGTGGCGGCTATGGCAATGCTCGGACAGACGAAGGTTCCCTGCTGTTCAGTGCGCCGTCCATGCGGGAAGCATATAGAACTCCGAAAGCATATGTCCGGACGTAATCGGATGAATGCGCCTGAAGGGACACATGAGGAGCGGGTTTTCTCGTGTGCCGGAAGCCATTCTTCCCTGTTAAGGCTCACTTTGCTTCGTGGCCATTTGCATAGACTTTACGCAGGGTCTGCTGGACCGGAATTGATCAGACTGCATTTTGCCAAAACGGCATGATAAGCGGTTCCCGATTTATGAAAAATAGCGGACGAAGTCGGAAGAGCAAAAAAGGTTCAATGTTCCATAGGCATCGGATCAAGTTCGCCGCAAGGAAGGTTGTGGCGATAACAGTTTCAGAACAATCTCTGCGCCGAGCCATAACACGTTCCAGCCCAAATCGCCGTTTGCACTGCCCTCCTTTGGAAACCTCACGCTAGGATGAATGCCGTTCCCTCCCCTCTGGATTTCCTTTGCCAACATGGATGCTACTCGCCCCTATTGGAAACCCAGAGCTTAAGGGGCTTTGCCCCCCTGGGCACCCCGCATGTCCGTGCAATGGCTATCCATCCTGTTCCTGCACAATGATGCCCCATGCTCGAACAACAAAAAAAGACACGAAAATCCACCCAGAATAAGGGTGAATTTCCATGTCTGGCTCATTGTTTATCACGCTGTAATTTTAACTGCGTTTTCTCGAACCAGATTGATGGTCTCCATCAATGCGGTTCTGGTTTTGGAGTCAAACAGCTTAATAAAGCCGACGGGCTTGTCAAACGGCGGCTTGGTTAGCTCCGCGACATTTTCCATATATCCGTTCAGTTCAATATGATGGATGATTTTGTTTACAAAGGCGATCTGTTTTTGATTCAGAGATTGGTCATTAATAAAGGCGGAAAACGCCTGCATGGCCGCTTCATGATCCAGCTTGGCAATCCTGCGGATAAGCAATCCAAATGGCGTATCTCCAAACTCTCTGACATAATCCTCTCTGCTGCCCAGTTCGCTGGTCAGCACCCGCTCCAGCTCCTGATAATCGCCTGCAGTCAGCGGTATATTATGGGTCAGCTTGTAAATAGCCAGTGTGTCCCCATGCTCGTTCACATAGCGGTTTACCTTGGCACGGTAGTCCTCGAAATCATAAGCGGCATCC
>CASEAR010000058.1 GCA_949285835.1 uncultured Verrucomicrobiota bacterium
AATGCATCATCTCCAATACTTGTCACGCTGCCGGGGATCGTGATCTCCGTCAGGCCTCTGCAACTGTTAAACGCCTCCTTTTCTATTCTCGTCACACCATCAGGTATTGAGTATGTCCCGAGCTTTTTCTGCGGATACTTAATTAAAGTTTTTTTACCCTTGTCAAATAGAACACCGTCTTCACTTGCGTATTTTTGATTCCCGGAAGAGACATCGATGGCCGTCAAGCCTGTACATCCCGAAAATGCATCATCTCCGATGCTCGTCACGCCGTCGAGGAGCGTGATCGAAGTCAAGCCTGTACAATTCCAAAACGCCCTGTCTCCGATGTTCGTCACGCTGGCGGGTATCGTGATCTCTGTCAGGCCTGTACATTCGTTAAACGCCTTGTCTCCGATGTCCGTCACACCGTCGAGAATCGTGATAGAAGTCAAGCCTGTACATCCCCAAAATGCATCATCTCCGATGCTCTTCACGCTGCCGGGGATCGTGATCGAAGTCAAGCCTATGCAGTGGTCAAACGCCCCGTCTCCGATGCTCTTCACGCTGCCGGGGATCGTGATCTCCGTCAGGCCTGTACAATCGTTAAACGCCCTGTCTCCGATGCTCGTCACGCCGTCGAGGAGCGTGACCGAAGTCAAACCTGTACTATGCGAAAACTCCGACCCAATGTTTGTCACGCTGCCGGGGATTGTTATCGAGGCCGAGACTATGTCGGCAAACCTCAGGCCTTCGATGCTCGTCACCGGATAGCCGCCGAGAGTGTCCGGGATAACAATATTGCCCCATAATGATGCTCTACCCGGCACTGGTACTCTACCCGATACTGATGCATGAATTATCTCAGCCTCGCCGTCTGACACGCTATACTCCCATGTAATTCCGTTGGCAATTTCCTTTTCAATATATGCAAGAGTGCTTATGCAAAACAAAGCGCAAAGCATAGTCATTATTTTTTTCATTGCGCCGGCCTCCCTTTTGCAAGTCTTCCGCGCTTTGTGCAAATACGGAAACCAGAATAGCATATGCACACTAATTTAAACAAGGCGTCATAATGCTGACAAATTCTCACGCCCGGACCCGTCATCGGATGCGCGTACAGGCGCCGCACGAACACCGCCCCCACAGAGCTCGGGCACAGCTTCTGCCCGAACCCTCACCGCGCGCACATACCGCCGCCGGAAAAACTCAGCCGGAGCCGTTCCACGGCATGCATCCGCAAAAAATCTCTCTATCACACCGGCTCAAGGTCTCGCGCCAGTTTTCCGCCGGCATGGCCCGCCCGCCGGAATCCGGCGGACGGGCAATTTCCGAATTTTTCACTTCGACGGCACAAGAAACAGCGAATCGCGGACGACCCTGCCGCCGTCCATGTTCCACTCCGCCTCCTGCTTCAGCACGCCGCCGTCCATGTCGTACACCTTCACTCCCGCGCCAAACAGCCTTCCACCGGTCCAGGCCGCCGGCACCAGCGCACGGTAAAGCGTCCATTCCCCTTCCCGAACGACGGACACGGACACCTTGTCCCCGCTGCCGCAGACGAAACCCGCTTCGGTTCCACGGCCGCCGCCCCACAGCGTCACGCTCCTGGGCCTGCCGCCGGCCGGAGACACCGATATCACCGCCCTGTCGCCCTGCTTCCCTGGCTCGTAAACTGAATCATGAACCTTCAAATCGACCGCAAGATACTCGCCGTACAAATAAAACCGCACGTCGCATGAAAGATCAGATTCTCCGCCGTACCACTTGCTGCGATCGGGGAACGCCTCATGATGATTGCGAACCGACGACGCTCCAAGAATCGCGTCCGGCGCATCAGCCCGCAGGGCACTGTACTCCAGTGGACGAACGCTCTTAACCCTGTCCAGCGCAATTACTTCCCGCACCGGAACATTCACCGAACCGAGGACTTTCCCGTCCGCTGCTTTCATGACGAAGCGTACGGAGGGATGCGGAGGCAGTCCGGCCGCCGTACGACGGAGCCGTTCCGGAGAACCCGCATAGAAACTCCATCCCATCGATCCGCTCAACACCCGCACGGCGAATATGTTCCTGCCTTTGCGAAGCCTGGCACTGAATGTATGCGTGTCTGCGCCCTGAGATCCGCCGTTGCCTTCCTTCAGAGTGTCAAAAACGCTCTCTCCGTTGACAAACCATTCAAGCCACCAGTCGGCTGACGTGCCGATCAGCGCTTCTGTGTCCTCCGAACAATACGCCTCCGCAAAAAGCCACGCCGTCCTGCGTTCCCTGTACTTCTCCCCCGTCGCCGCCGCTATATCGATGCCGCCGTCCTCGCGCAGGCGCACCCCAACGCCGTATTTCGGAGCGCCGCCGCAAACCAGCTTTTCAGGTACAGCCTTAATCTCCGCAGGATTCGCCTGCGCATCAACAAAGACGCGCCACTCCTCCGGCCACGTCACCGCAACCGCACTCCCCGAATCCGAGCACGGCACCCTGATTCTGGCTGTTTCTCCGGATTTTACCGTCACATCTCCGACTCCCGAAAGATCCGGTTTCACCGGTGAACCCGAAGCCCCGTCAAATTCTATCCGCCCCGATATAACGGAATCGAACGGATTATGAACGACAAGCGAGAATTCCGAACTGCCGGCGCCCGCTGCAGGCTCGCCTTCCGCCCCGAGAATGGATTCCAGCAGTTCCGGATCTCCGCCGTTCCAGCAGACAATCACCGGCGCATCCGTGAGCTCCACGCCGAAGACTCCGCCGCCTGACTTTTGAATCTCCACCGGATTGCCGAATATGTCAAAAGCGGCAAATCCGCCCACGGGCTCGCGGCCGTCTTTCAGCTTGAACAAATAACGGCCTCCCCCGCCGTCGGACCAGCACACCAGCCGCACAGAACCGGATTTCGCGTTCTTAAACACATACGCCTCCGCCCCATCGGACGCAAGCTCGATTTTCCCGTCAAATTTGTGCCCGCGCAGTTTCTTGACGGTATTCCGGTACGCGATTACCACCGGACGCGGCTCACGGTCTCCGCGCAGATTGCCGTAGTCCTCGCTCGACATCACAAGACGGAACCACATGAACAGCGGCAGCCCCTCGGACTGCGCGTAGACAAACTTCTGCAGACACGTACGCGCCTGCACAATCTCCTGCTGCCGCGTACGGGCGGCCACCCCGCTCTCAGTCTCTATGTACGGTTTCGAAGGATCGTCTTTTCCGGCCGCACGAACAGCTCCGCGCATCCTTTCAAGGGCTCCCCTCTCCGCACGGGCGCCGGGTCCGTGCCCGTGGTACGACCATGCCCCGACGGCATCGGGATCCACCACCTCGATGAGCCGCCGCGCCCGGCGGTTCCCTTCTTCCCCTACGAAGCAAAGCCCGCCCGTCATCACAACCGCGTCCGGATTGCCGCGCAAAACCGCTTTCGCCATGACTTCGTAGGCCTCCGCATACGCCTCAATCGGCCCCTTGTAGAAGAATGGCAGATCGGGCTCGTTGCCCAGCTCCCAGTACTTTATCTCGGGGTATTTCTCCGCCGCCTCCTTGAGGAACGCCGCTTTGACCCGCGTTTCTTCGGCACGCTTGCCCGCGTCTTCATTCCAGGGAGGATCCATCATCACAAGCGGCTGCACGCCGGCCGCCCTGTACAGCGGCATGGCTTCTTCAAAACGCGCCAGATTTCTGTCCTCCGCACGTATGCCGCCGCGCACTATGTCAACCCCAAGCTCAGAACACCAGCGCATTACGCGCGGACTCTGATACGCCGGTCCCAGACCGGTGTCCAAACCGTAAAGGAATTCGCCCCGCCCGGCTTTGCCCGGAAGCCCCGGCTCCACAAAACCTGTATAAATCTCGCGCTCGGAATGCCGCTCCACTCCGCCGCCCGGAAGCTTTCTGTCGAACTCGGCGTGCACGACAACTACCCCGTACGGCCATCCGTCCGTACGAAACTCAAGCGGGAGAATAAAATTCTTCTCTCCTCCGATCGAAAACTCTCCGCTCCGGTTTCCAAGCTTTGTACCATCGTGCCTTTCCCACGAAAACCTGTACTGTATGTCCGCCGCCCTTTCGGCCATGTTCGTGAACGCATAGTCGAGGCGAACCGTATCCCCCGGCGAGTACCAGAAAATATCTCCCGGAGCCGTCACGTCGGAAAGCTTGAGAAGGCGCTTGAAATCCGGCTCGGAAGACCTGTCGTAACCTTTTATTTTTATGGACTTTATGTACAGATCCGACGTCGACCCGTTTATCCTGATGTCGTATCCGTCGCTCTTCCTCGCGCTTTCCGGATTGCCAAAATCCCTGCGGCCGAACCATGCGTCGTCTATCCGGAAACTCATCTTGCTCCACTTTGTGGCTTGCCAGCCGCCGCCCACCTGCCGGCTCCCGGCAGACGTATCCGCCTGTACATCAACCCCCGCCCATGCCGGAAGCATATACTCAATCTCCACATCCACCACCGGCATTCTTCCGTTCCGGAACCGCGGATCGGTAATCACAAATTTCGCGCTTCGCTCCCATGGATTGAGCGCCGATCCCTGCTTCGCCGCAAAACAAGGTTCTCCTCCGGGATCCGTTTTTCCCGAATTAAACCCCACGGAGTCAAACCACATCCCGACCGCCTTCGGCTCGCCGGATGAGAAGTCTATGCCGATCTCAAGCGGCGCATCCGCAGCCGGAGCCGCGCGAACCTCTTCCGGGATTAGCGATTCCGGAAGCCCGCGCGACGGGAAATCCGAAACGCCCGCAGCACGGACTTTCAGGCCGGAGGAAAACATCTCCGCGGCCTGCGCGTCCGTCACCGCCCCGGCGTAGAACTTCGGCCCCGTCATTTCTCCCTCAAAACCGCGCACATTCCCCCCCGGGAAATTTCCGCCCTGCTCCCAGCCCAGAGCTATGGGCTCATTGTTCGAGACAAGCTTCCCGGAAAATTTCACAGCGGCTTCCCTCGCGCCGTTCCGGTACAGCACAGCCTCGTTTCCCGAGACCGACAGCACCACGTGGTTCCACTTCCCGAAGTCAAGACGCTGTCCGTGTATCCACTTGTCCCGCCCGTCGCTTACCTGCGCCTCCAGAACACCGTCGCCGCGAACTCCTATCGCAAAAGGACGCGCCGTCCACCATCCCGGACGCTTCGTCATAACAATTGCCGGCCTGCCGTCTGGGGAAAACGCCGGCTTGATGCTCAGTTCAACCGTAAAGTCGTGCGTCAGCCTGTCGAAAGCTTCGCCTTTACCGAGTTCCACCCTGCGAGCATTGCCTGCCGGGAAGGATAGCACGCTTCCCTCGACGGCGTCCCTGCGCACGGAAATTCCGTCCGCCGCGCTTCCCTTGAATCCGAAAGGCCCGGCGTCTTCCACGACCGGACGTCCGTCCTTCTCACTGAACCTGAAATCCGCCAGAAGCGAAATCCCCGCTCCGGACATCCCGCCGCGAACTCCCGCAGGCAGGACGGCTGCCGCCAGCATAACCGCGGCAATCTGCGTTTTTTTGCTGAAAAACATATCACACCCCTTGCGGCGTCCATGCGCCGCAATTTTGTTGAAAACTTATCTCCGCGCCGTCCCGGCCGAGGAACACGCCCTCGTACGCACGGCCCTCACGATCTTAAAAACCCAAGCTGTATGTCCCGTATCTCCTGCTTTACCTTTGTCCGAACCGCAGGCACAAAAGGCCTGTCTGTTTTACCTTGCAATAATCAGCGTGCTCCTCGGGAGCACGATAAGCACGCCTTCCCCGAAGACACACTCCAGATCGCCGTCCCTGTACCCACTGCATTTCCCGCAATACCTCACGGTTGCAGACACACACTATTGCTCAACCACCTGCACGTACGCACAATCACGCTTCTTCCCCTGCGCTTCTGTCCTCCTTGTTTTTCCGCATCTTGCAGCAGGGAGAACTGTCAGAACGGATCTCCCTGTCACTGCTTGGTTTCTGCTTGCATTTTTCCAAGAAAGAAAAGGCCGCCGGACACGACAAAACCGTAAACGGACAGCCCGCGCCGGAATGCGCCTCCGCAGCGTTCCCGGATTTCCCCCGGAAAATCCATCCTCCCCCGAACCTGCTCATACAACACCTTGAATTTTCTCTTCCGGGTGCGGCCCGCACCGAATCTTCACGACGGGCACAGGCCGCATAATGTGTAGAATCACTTCAGCATCAGCATGGTACACGTCGGCAGCACCATCAGCGTTCCCTCGCCTTTCACCCTGTCAAGATCTCCTTCCACATATGTTCCCGGCTCAACCTTCACACCATTGTGCATCATGAAGTCCGTTTTCACATTATGACCGCCGAGGTAAAGCCTGCTGTTGCCGTCGACGTCTATGGAACCGATCTTCATGCTTTTCGTGATGCTGAGAAACGCGCAGTTGCGGAGCACAAGAGCTGATCCGGAAAAATCTTCTTCCGGAGTCGCAATCTCTCCCGCATACTCCCCCTTCACCGTACCTGGCAGAGCCGCGCGGATTCTTTCATCCCACGAACGCCAGTCATTATCAACGACTATTGTGCCGCGACCCGGGTTCTGGCTTCCCAGCTGAATGTAAACAGTTCCAGGTCCTCCCTTTCTGTCATCGCTCCATTTGGAGCCTCCACGGGCGAAAATTCTTACGCTTCCGGTACTATCTCCGCTTCTCAGAACCACCGAAACCCTGCCGGCGCCGCCGCTCGGACCCCAGCCTTCAGCCTCATTATACGGATTTACGCCTTGTCCGCCATCGGCGACTATATACCCGGTTCCGCTCATCGATGAACACGACAAATAAACCGAACCTCCTGAACCGGCGCCCCATTTCGTGTGCGCGCCGTCAGCCCTTATTCCGCCATCCACGGTTACGTTTCCGGACACGTTTATCCAAATCGCACCACCGCCTTCGTACGCCTGTCCGCGACTTCCCGGCAGACGTGGAGCAAAGACAGAACCGTAAACGTTTGTAGATTGTCCATTCCCTGCGTTGAATCCGCTGAACCCGCCGTGCGCAGCCACGCTGGGATCTCCGTGCGGCTTCCACACAGATCCGGGACCGCCGTCATCACCGCCTTTGTATCCCTTGCCGCTTACGTCTATATTGCCCGACGAACCGACATTCAAGTCTCCTTCAATTCTGACGCAAAGCCTGTATATCGCCTTGTATCCCTCTGTCTGCGCCGGATGGCTGAGCACTCCTCCTTCGATTCTTACATCGCCCTTCACGACCATCTGCGTAAACACCGTGCTCTGAAGCTCGTATGTCGTGGGGATTTCAACCGTTCCGGTGTAACCCTCTTCCTGTATCCAACCTGCCACCTCCGTGGGCAGACCGTTGTTCGGGGCATCCCATACCATGTTGTCCGGAGAAAACTCTCCCAGACGGATTACGTCCGTCGCGACAGGTATCCTACCAAGGCTCCAATTTGCCGCATCGCTCGCGCTGCCGGATCCCATCCATATGTTCACACCCTCCTCATAGGGCAAATCCATATTGGCGATGTTGACCGACACCGAACCGGCCGGCGCAACATACGCCCCCGCGGACAGTTCCAGAACAACCTGCGTGTCAGTAAGAGTCTCCCAGTCTGCCAGTGGAACAATCTCCACCTCTACCGACGTCTGCCCGGCAGCCATAAACACTTCACCGGAAAGCTCCTCATAGTTCACACCCGCGACGGCAGTCCCGCTCACCTTGTAATAAACCGTCAAATCGCATCCCGCCGCCGGTTCCGGACGCGAAAACCTCACAACGCCCGGTTCCCGGCCGGACTCAGACGCGTCATTCACGAGTTCCATCGAAACAGCGCCCGTTATGAACGCTCCGCTTTCATCCGCCCACGATACCCCATCCTCCGACTGCGCGCACATACGGTAATAGTACACAGAGTCCGGAACGAGGTCCGAAACCGGAAGTTCCTTGACGCCGCCTTCCTGAGGGGCCGCAAGCTCTGCGGATTCCGCCCATTCCGCCGCATTTGTTCCACCGTCCGATGCGCCGTAATAAAAGATAACCCCGGCCTTCCCAGGATCGTCCGTGGACAGAATGCCGCGCAGCACGGCGCTCGTGCCGCTGTCCCTGGAGACATCCGCCCCGGCTATGGAGCATGCGGTTCCCGGCTCCGTCATGAAAAATACCGAAGATGTGTCCATTACGGGGAGTTCTCCGTACGCAATCTGCGTACCGGCGCCGAAGCGCGCCTCCATCAAAGCGCCTCCCGTTCCCTGGTAATATCCTATCGCGATCGGATACTGCTTTGACGCTTCCAGGAAAACCGTGCCCGTTTTCTCAACTTCCCCCTGGAAGGCATTGTTGTTTACAATCAGCTCCCCCTCCCCGTCAAAGTCGCCGTCTCCGTCAAGATCCATGCAGATCGCCGACCCGTCGTCGCTCTTGGTTCCGAACGTGTAGTCGCCGGATTCGGGCGCCCAAATGTACCCGGTCCATGAAAGAGCGTAATTTTCTCCCAAAGAAGGCACGTACAACAGTCCCTTGAGTACAGATTCCTCCGAAGCCGCAGAAGAAAGCAGGTTCGAAACCGGCGCAAGCAGCGCTTCCGTTATGGCAAGATCGTTGTACCGTTTCGCAATCAATCCCGTTTCCGCTCTGCATAATGTTCCCATCAGCACAAGCGCGGCGGCCGCCGTGACCGCTGTATATTTTCCGTTCATATACCACCTCACTTTTTGTCCAATTAGACAGATGTAGTGAAAAAACTCAGTTACGCATACTCACAAATCTCAAACTCCATCCGTTTTACATTGCGCGGGGCCTGCGGATGCGCCATCCTGTAAAGCAGCATGGCCGCAAGTTCCTCTCCGGCCGCACGGCTTTTCTTGTCCACAGTAGCAAATCCGCACGGCGGATATATCTCCTTCTCCCAGCACTCCGCCCAGAAATTGTCAAAACCTGTGTACAGAAGACCTCCGGCTCCAGTCTTTACACCGGCAATGCGACACGCCCCGATAAACGGATAAATTGTGCTGTCTTCCAACAGCATAACCGCGTCTACCTTGTCCCTCCCGGTCAGGAACTCGAACAGGTACCCGAGACACATCCGTATACGAGTCTCCAGCACTTCGTCATTCCTCTCCTTCGGCCTCATCGGAAACTCGCATGACACGGGAACCATAGGCTCCATCCCGGCCTCCCTCATAGCCTTGCAATACCCCGCTTCCCGCTCCGATATCCACGAGAGTTTCGTTCTCGTGCTCCAGAACGGCAGTATCCTCCGGCACCCGCGCCCTAGAAGCCAGCGTGTAAGCGCGGCGGCCCCGCCTTCATGATCAAATGTAACCAGATCGCAATCCGGCAGAGCCTCCGAACGGCCGCCTGCCACCACGGGAATCCCGGAGTCCTTCAAATCCCGCGCCAGGCTGCGCATACTCGGGTTCTCCGTAGCCTCCGGCGTCAGTACAATGCCCGCCGGACGGTTCACACGCAGCCACGCCGCCGTCTTCTGGGAAACCTGTTCCTCATGTATTCGCAAAACGTTGCGGCCTGCAGCCATCACCCCGTGTACGATCCCGCTCTCCACGGCATCCACTCCGCCGCCGCTATATGACTCCGACACGTCCTCGCTTCCGCCGCTCAGTACACACACAGTCCCCGACATAAGGCCCGTCGAACACGCCTGAAGCGGCGCATCCCCCCCGGAAACCACACGCCCGGCCCTTCCCTTGGACAGAATCAGTCCTTCGCTCTCCAGCACCGCCAACGCCGCCCTGACTGTCGGTCTGGACACCCCCATGTCCTCGGAAATCTGCATCTCCGTGGGCAGTCTTTCCCCTGCCTTCCAAAGTCCCTTGTTCAGCTGCTCCCTCAGCGCCCTCAAAGTCCGTATTCTAGGTGAACTGTTCTTCATATCCCCCCCCTGCATTATTCAAATCTTTTATGGGAAATCGCCTCCGTGCCGTCCTTTCCGCGGCATATCTGTCACGCCGCCGCGGCCCGGAACAAACGGGCCGCCATGAAGTCATACGCGTACTTTCCCCGTATATGTCACCCCTTTGACCACGCAAAATGAAAACACGCCCCCCGACTGAAACACTGCAGTTCCACTCCCGGGGGAATCTGTGAAGCTCATCCCGGGGGCAAGTCCGAAAGCGTCGACCGTCACGGAGCCGGATTCTCCAGCGTGCAGCGACACTTCCTCCACCACGCCCCCGCGCATGCGCGCGCTCACTTCCAGTGCGCCGTACGCAAGCATATTGTGAAATTCCGCATCGCACTCGCGCGGCCAAAGCGGAAACAAGCGGATAATGCCCTCATAGCTTTGCAGCAGCATTTCATTTACGGCGGCGGCGCAGCCGCACGTCTCTATCCCGCCGTATGCCTGCGCCAGCGTAAGATTTCTCCTGAGGCCGGAAACCGGAGACTCAAGCCTCCTGAGAAGGCGCTCGCGAACGCCGGACATGCCAGTCCGTACAGCTGCCGGAAACATCCACTGAAAAACATTTCCCTGCTCCCACAGCCCCAGAGAACCCAGCGCCTCCAGCGTATTGCCCGCAGTACGCCGCAAATCCGGATCTCCCGCGATGCCGGCGTCTCCGCATCCCGGCCACATAATGTTCAGCAGCGACAGGCTCCTCGTAAAGCCGGGCGCATTTTCCGCCTCTTTGAAAACAATTTTGCCCTCGTATTCCGCAGTGGGATAGCCGGCCAGCCGCTCGGAAATGTCCTCCCATACCGCACGCTTGCCCACGTCCGCACCGATAGCCTCGCTCATCTCTATCAGCGCCCTGAAAAGCCGCCTCACCAGCGGGAGATCAAATGACGCATTGAAATCGTTTCCACCATGCTCATGTGAAGCGCTTCCTCTGATTACAAACCGTCCGTTTTCCTCCCGCAGGTACGATTCCCAGAATCTTCCCGTCTCTCTCAAAAACGGATACAGTTTTGAAGCCGCATACCCCTTGTCGCGCGTATGCCGGAAGTATTCGTCAAAAAGCCACGCCGCGTAAACAGCAGCGCATTTCTGGCTCATATAGCTGTCCTGCGCGACCTGACCGTTAGGCCCGAGGCCGATGGGATAATACAACCCCGGCATGGGAGGATCCAGATCCTCAGCCGCCCTGCGCCTCCCCTCACCCATGAACGCAACTACCGCGTCTATGTAAGGACGCATCCACTCCGCACGGTTCCCGGAAGCAAGCGCCTGAAAAGGCTGCTCAAAGTTGTAGTTCAAGTGATAGTCGCCGCTCCACCGCGGATGATCGTCCGTGGGGAACCCAAAAATCCCGGGAGCCGTCGCGCCGTCGCGGCTGCAGCACGCCATGGCGTAGTACGCCCCGTACCAGAACCTCTCGTCCGCTCCGCCGCCAATGTCTATCCAGCACCTTTCCCAGTACTTCCTCCACCAGCCGCGGTGCCTCTCCCTGATCCTCTCAAGCTCCCCGCCGTAGATGCCGCGCACAGACTCCAGCGCCGCTTCCACATGGCCCGAGGCGTTCCACCCGCCGCGCAAACATGCGGCGACATAAACCCGGGTACCGGATTTCAGCAGAAATGCAGTCGTCACCGCCCCCGGGCCGCTTTCACGGGACTCCGCCTCCGCCCCGGTCACACGCACCGCAAGGCACGCCCTCGAGACCCAGCGCCCCCTGTCCCACGTCTCTCTGGACGCCCACGCCGTGCCATCCTCAGCAACCCCGGAGCAAACCGGCAGATACGAATGCGCTGGGTCATCGTTGCCGCGCGCAAACGTGCAAACCTGTATCCCCATGTCCGCACGGCCTTCGTTTTCAATAGCAATTACAAGAAGATTCGAGTTCGCATCCACGAACGCGTTCGTCTTGATGCAAATGCCCTGGCTCTCGAAAATCCCCGAGACCTCACCTTCCGCGATCCTCTGCTCTACCCTGTAGCTCCCGCAGGCAAAATCCCTGAACCACAGCCGCACGCCGCCCACACATATGGGACTGACAACGTAGTGGCTGTATTCCTCGTTTGTTGATTCCCAGCCCGCGCCGTCCGTCCAGAAGTCGCTTTTCCCGATCCAGAATGTCTGCAGATCCGCACGGCCCCCAAGCACCGCGGTCATATCCCCGTTGCCCATAAGAGGGCCGTCGGGGAAATGATTGGTCGGCGTCTCCACAGGCGGCGAATCGAACACTCCGACATGACGTCCGGCAGTTTCCGCGGCAGTTGATTTTCCTGTCATCCCTCTCTCCATCCAGGTTTTGCGCCTGATATAAACACATTGTCGCGAACGACCTGCCGCACTCCCCAATATCAGCGAAGCATAAATACTGTAACTTTAGGGGCGGCAACAGGCACGACATCGTCAGCCTCCGTTCCAATGCGGATGTCGTCGAAACGCGACTCAATATTCTCCCCGTTCACGACAAGAACAAAATTTGAGAACCCGAAATCTCCGTCCACAACCGCGTACGGCTCGCTGTCGGGACTCCATTCTGACAAATCCGGATTCCACCAGAAACTCGCCGAATCCGAATCCTCACCGTATTCGATGCACGCCAGAAGCAGTCCGACTTGCCCGTCAACACCCAGATTCGGAATTGCAATCTGATAGGACGCTGTAGCATCGGCAGCTGTCTGCTGCTGGAGCCACAGCTGCGAACCGTTGTTATTGCACTGGAAAAGCATGCTTATCCACAAGGTACCGCCAGCCCCTCCGGCAACCGCATAACCCCAGGCATTCGTGCCGGCCAGGCCGCACGATGCAAAAACGCCGGTTTCCGAAAGATCCAGCGTGCGCTGTGCATAGTTGAACGTCGACTTGCCAAAACCCGCGGCAAGATTCAAATAACATCCGCCGGAAGTCCGCACATCGTACGCATCCGTGTACGCCGGATACGTAAAGTTGTACATGTTGCTGCGCACCTGATTCATGTATCCGTCCGATGGATGCGCGCAAAGCCACGCCCCGGCCCAGCCTCCAGAACTTTCTCCCTGCCCGTGAAGATTGGCGTCCACCATGTAGTCGAAAGTCTCAACCGCCAGCTCCATCCCAATAGCAGAAACCCGCATCAGTACCGCGAGAACCGCTGCCAAACCCGCACACCTGACAGATATGCCCATAACAAAACCCCCAACAGTAACTGTTCGTCGATTGTCATGCTTACCGGCCGTCAAACCGGCGGCCCATGCGAAACAAAACGGCATCTCTTATTTTCTGATCCGGAGTTTAACAATATCCTGACAATTTGTAAATACAAATTTTTTGTATCTATTTTGTAATACAAAAGTCATAACGGCGCTCACGGCCCGCTTCCCGCCGGGGGACTTTTTTTGCTTCCAGCATCCCGCCGCAAGTACTAGAATTACAGGCACGGCTTACAACGTAAAACATGTCTCTTCAACCCGCAAATTCCAGAGGAATACCATGCATGACAAAACCCCTACGCCGGATGACATGGAAAAAACATCCGACGTCTATTTCACCCGTGATTTGTCCGCCGGCGCGCTCGTGCGTATTTTCGAACGCATAAGCTCGAACATAACCGGCAAAACCGGCATAAAACTCCATACCGGAGAAAAAAACGGGCCGAACATCATCCCGCGGACGTGGGTAAAAACGCTGATCCGTGAAAAACTGCCGGACGCCGCTATAGTCGAAACCAATACGTATTACAGCGGAGACAGGTACACAACAGACAAACACCGCGCTACACTTGAAATAAACGGATGGAATTTCTGCCCGGTCGACATCCTGGATGAAGACGGAACCGCCAGTCTCCCGGTAACCGGCGGAAAATGGTTTGCCGAGATGTCAATGGGACGCGGACTCCTGAACTACGACTCCCTTCTGGTCCTCACCCACTTCAAAGGACACGTCAAAGGAGGATTCGGCGGTTCGGCCAAAAACATAGGAATAGGATGCGCAGACGGCAGGATCGGCAAGGCGATGATACACACAACTCCCGGATCCGCCGACCCATGGGACATAAAAGAGGACGAGTTCATGGAACGAATGGTCGAGTCCGCAAAAGCCGTCACCGGCCGCTTCGGGAACCGCATCTCTTTCATCAACGTCATGCGCAATATGTCCGTCTCGTGCGACTGCGAAGGCACCGCGGCCATGCCAGTCGTCACGCCGGACATCGGAATATTGGCGTCCACAGATATTCTCGCCGTAGATCAGGCGTCCGTCGATATGATCTACGCACTGCCTTATGAAGACAACCGCGACCTCGTGGAACGGATTGAATCACGGCACGGACTGCGCCAATTGTCATACATGAGGGAGCTGAATATGGGCAGCCGTACATACCGCCTCATAGACACCGACAATGCAGACGGCGTAATTTCTCCCGCGCAGGCCGTCGAACACGCGAAAACCGCTTCCGCGGGGAAACGCCGCTAGACCGCATCGGCGCCGCGCCTCCGTGGATTCCTCCGGACTCCCCAACGCCCCGTCCGTTCGCACAGGAACCGGCGCACGCTGAAGCTATGCAGCGCATTGATTCTCAGAGTGATATCTGCCTGCCGTAAGCCCACGCTTCCGCCGGCAAATATGCCGGATGCACGAATAATTGCGCGGAATGACGCTCAAGAGTCATCCCGCGCAGATATCCGTCCAGAATGCCGCTGCAAGACGCATGCCCGGCGCGCCGCTCAACAGCAAAAAACACATAACCGTATGCCCGCCGGACAAAACATAACCGGTCTGGCGGAAACCGGGAGAATCAGATATTGCGCTTTGCCGGATAGAACTGCCTTATGCGGACGCAGCCCCTTTCCCTGTTGAGAAAGGCCCGCTACGCCCGGATGCCGTTCCGCAGCGGCAGCCGCAGGAGCATTAGAAGACACCATGCCTCTTGGCGAAGCATCATTCCAGAGTCCGACTTTTCCGCCTTCGTCGGACAACCTCAACAGACGAGAAAAAACTCACGGCGGGACGCGCGCCCGCGGCATGCCCCCTGCCGCGGAAAATCTTGCTCACCCCGCAATAACCAACAACCAAACCATTGCATTAGAAAGGACTGCTATGCTCAGACTGTCTCGGAAGCTGCTCATTTCACTGGCATTATTCCTGTCGCACGCCATGTGCGCCATAACGGCATACAAGTACTGCGAGCTCGAATGGGCAGGAAAATATGCCGGATGGAGTGCGCCGCCGGAAACCGCCTTCATTTGCGCAATTCCGTTTCTCACAGGGATAGCTGTGTGCCTGACTTTATCGTACGCGGCCGGCAGAAGGAGAACGAAGAGAAACAAACTCCCGGCGGACTGATGCCGGCGCAGCGAAAATCCGCCGGAACGCAAATCCGCCCCCCATCGCTGACGCCCCGCGCCTCTTACTTATCGCCGCCGTAGTCCACGCAGTGCACAAACCCGTGCAGATCGCGCCCGGAAGCGACGGCCCGTCCTGCGGCCTCCCGGTTCAGACCTATCAGCGCAATCCCTTTGTCAACGGTGTTTGAAAACACCGTCTCCATGTCGTTGTATTCCGGCTGCGACATGTTTATAGCATAAACGCCGTCAACTCCGCTGAGGGAAGAGAGATAATGATCGCCCCTGCCGCAGAAATGGACAGCTCCGCCGCCGAACTCCTTCAGAAGCTCCGCATCATAAGGTTTTATGAATTCATCGAACATTTCCGGAGACAGATTCATGGCGGAATCGTCGCGCAGCATTATGCGGCCGCGCATCATCATGCCCCAGTGCGTCGAAAAATCCTTTTCCGGGACCCCCACAGCAGATTCCCATCTGCGCATCATAAGCGAATATGTCTGCGTCACAACCCCCAGAAGCTCGTGAATAAATGCCGGATCGTCGAACAGCATCAGAAACAGCTCCGACCCCAGCAGCAGATCCGCGGCGTCCATGGGCCCCTGCAGATCCGGGTGATATATGCTGACGCAGCGCGATATATTCGGGAACTTCGAAAATAGTTCCTTCATGCGGATTCCCATCTCCAGACAGCGTCCGCCCAGAGCCCTTTCCACATCCGGCACCCCCGCAGAAACGGCCCTCCGCACCGCGTCTGCTCCTCCGTCAAGCGGAAGAGATGCCGGAAGCGTATCCGCCGCATCGTCCATCCTGAACTGACGGGCCCCGAACAGCGACGGCAGTATTCCGGTGCCGTAATTGGTGCGCACACACATCGCCGCGCCGCTCCCCGACGTAACCGCTTCCCAGCATCCGGTCAATTCCCGGATAATCATCAGATCCATGTCGTCGAATGCGGCATTTACCGAAATGCGCGGCCATTCAAAACCGCCCTTCTCCGCACGCTTCCGCCGGCGCGGCGAGAATATGCGCCCCCTGAACCCGCCGAACGAAAAATTGCGCCATTGCTCGCGCAAGTCCTCTTCCGCACCCGCATCTATAGCCGCTTCCAATCTCTCAAGACACTCGGAAAGTTCGACGCTCATATGCAAACCGCCCCGCCGTTCCCCGCAACGGATACAAAGCCGCGGACACCGCGCCCGCGCCCCTCCGTTCCGTATTGTCTCCATACTACCAAACCCGGAAGCCTGCGCAAAGATTTATTTTCTCACGGCCTTCCGGGGAAAAGCCCGATACGCAATGAAACACCCGATCGAGGTCAAAAAAAGAAGGATGGAACCAGCCTTATCCGTCCCGCCTCCGGGAAGGGAAACCGGAGAAAATGAAAGAGGAATCCCGCGCCCATTACGGTAATGTAACAAGCAAATGAAGGAAAAGGAGACCCATGAGCAGGGGGTACAGCATACGTCACTCCATATCGAAACACCAGTCTTTCGCCCAACTGCGGAAGGCCTTCAAGTGGAATGCAAACGTAACGTACGCCAGATTCCTGCGAAATTTCATCCGGAACCATCATCCGGGCAGCAGGCACCCAGATTCCTTCCGGCGCGGATTTCTGGGCTGCGATTCCGGAATAACGCCCGCAGATCAAAGAAACCAGCGGCATATGGCACACTGGCACACATGTGTCACAATACAGCTGTGACACCATGTCGCAGTACAGACCTTTTTTTCCCGAAATCCGACTTGGCACACTGTATGCTCTAAAACAGATCGACAGCTCCCGGCGTGGCGGACGCCGTACGGTCGGCGGACCTCGTACGGGAGGGAAAGGTAACACAGTTATGGCAAAGATTCTTGGAATTGACTTGGGCACGACAAACTCGTGCATGGCCGTGATGGAAGGCGGGGAGCCGGTAGTAATCCCCAACGCCGAAGGGCAGCGTACCACTCCGTCCATCGTGGCGTTTACAAAGAACGGAGAGAGACTTGTCGGACAGGCCGCAAAACGTCAGGCGGTGACAAACCCCAAAAATACAATATTTTCCATCAAGCGTTTTATGGGACGCCGCTACGACGAGGTCGCTCAGGAATGCGCACTCGTTCCTTACGAAGTCGTCAAAGCCAAAAACGGCGACGCGGCTATTCGCGTCGGAGACAAAACATACTCCCCGCCTGAAATCTCCTCCATGATTCTGCAGAAGCTCAAAACCGATGCCGAAGCGTATCTCGGAGAAAAAATCACTCAGGCCGTCATCACCGTGCCTGCTTACTTCAACGATTCACAGCGTCAGGCAACGAAAGACGCCGGACGCATAGCCGGTCTTGAAGTTCTGCGAATCGTCAACGAGCCTACGGCTGCATCCCTCGCGTACGGACTTGAAAAGAAAAATGAAGAAACCATCGCCGTGTACGATTTCGGCGGCGGTACATTCGATATCTCCATACTTGAAATCGGCGACGGCGTCTTCGAAGTGAAAGCCACCAACGGCGATACGCACCTCGGCGGCGACGACCTTGATCAGGTCGTGATACAGTGGCTCGTAGGCGAGTTCAAGAAGGAAAACGGCATCGACATTTCTTCCGACACCATGGCCCTGCAAAGGCTTAAAGAGGCGGCGGAAAAGGCAAAGTGCGAGCTGTCCTCGGCCCCGTCCACGGAAATCAACCTCCCATTCATTACCGCGGATCAGAGCGGCCCGAAACACCTCGTGACTCAGCTTACCCGCGCAAAGCTCGAACAGCTTTGCGAAGACACAATCCAGCGTGCCGCGCAGCCGTGCCGCAACTGCATGAAAGATGCCGGCGTGTCTTCCATAGACGAGGTCATACTCGTCGGCGGATCCACCAGAATGCCGCGCATTCAGGAACTCGCAAGGGAAATCTTCGGCAAGGAGCCGCATAAGGGCGTAAATCCAGATGAGGTCGTAGGCGTCGGTGCGGCCATTCAGGGCGGCATCCTCAAGGGAGAAGTTAAGGATGTGCTCCTCCTCGACGTCACCCCGCTCACTCTCGGCATCGAAACTCTCGGCGGCGTCTTCACTCCGCTTATCGACCGCAACACCACAATCCCGACCAAAAAGTCGGAGGTGTTCTCGACCGCGGCGGACAATCAGCCGTCTGTGGACATCAAAGTCTATCAGGGCGAACGCAAGTTCGCACGCGACAATAAGCTCCTCGGCAACTTCCAGCTTGACGGCATCCCGCCGGCTCCGCGCGGCGTGCCCCAGATAGAAGTTACGTTCGACCTTGACGCCAACGGCATACTCAACGTCACCGCACACGACCGCGGCACCGGCAAGGAACAGAAGATCACCATCACCGCTTCCTCCGGACTGTCCGACGAAGAAGTCAAACGCATGGTGCGCGACGCCGAAGCACACGCTGACGAGGATTCGAAGAAACGAGAGGCTGTCGACCAGAGAAACCAGTCCGAGTCGTGCGTCTATAAGGTGGGGAAGGCCCTCAAGGACGCCGGAGACAAAGTGCCGTCTGACAAGAAGGCACGCGTCGAATCCGCCCTCGAGGCGCTCAAAACCGCGCTCAAAGGCGAAGACACCGCTGATATCAAGGCGAAACACGAGGCACTTACAAACGAAATGAACGCCATCGCTCAGGATCTGTACTCTGCACAGCAGGCCGGGGATGCTTCTTCTCAGCAGAACAGCAGCCCGGAGGGAACAGACAACAGTTCCGCGCAGCAGGAGGATCGCCGTTCCTCCAAAGACGACACAGTCGTGGACGGCGACTTCGAAATGATGGACGACAAAAAGTAATGCATAACGCACGTTCACTTTATCCCGGACACGCCGGTGTTTCCAGCAGAAAACCCGTGTCCGGTTAATCGCTAACAAAAAAAACGCATCGGCAGCCTGCGTGATTCGGCCGCCAACAAGGAGATAACAAATGAAAATCAGACCATTGGGAGCCCGCGTTCTTGTGGAACCCGTCGAAGTCAAGGAACAGGTTAAAGGCGGCATCTACATCCCCGATTCCGCAAAAGAAAAGCCCCAGGAAGGCAAAGTTATCGCCGTCGGTGTGAAGCGCGACGACGACGGTAAGGAAATCGCTTTCGACGTCAAGGTCGGCGACACTGTCCTTATGCCCAAATACGGCGGCACCGAAGTGAAAATCGACGACAAGACATACCAGATTGTCCGCGAAGAAGACCTCCTCGGCGTCATCGCCTGATCACAACCCTGAATCGTTTTATTTTATTTGGCGGCGCACCCGCGCCGCCGGAAAGGAAAACATAAATGTCAGCTAAACAGCTTAAATATGACAATGACGCCCGTCAGGCGGTTCTCGCCGGTGTTGAGAAACTCGCCCGCGCCGTCAAGACCACACTCGGACCAGGCGGACGCAATGTCGTCATCGACAAGAAATTCGGCTCGCCCGCCATAACAAAGGACGGTGTTTCCGTAGCCAAGGAAATCGAGCTCGCAGACCCGTTCGAGAACATGGGCGCGCAGATGGTGCGCGAAGTCGCCAGCAAGACCAATGACACCGCAGGCGACGGCACCACGACTGCCGTGCTTCTCGCCGAAGCAATCTATCGCGAAGGCCTTAAGAACGTCACTGCCGGCGCCAATCCGATGTCCCTCAAACGCGGCATTGACAAGGCTACGGCCGTCGTCGTCGAAAATATCGCCAAAATCTCCAAGAAGGTCAAAGAGCACACCGAAATCGCTCAGGTGGCCACAATTTCCGCCAACGGCGACGCCGAAATCGGCGCCAAGATCGCTGAGGCCATGGAGAAGGTCGGCAAAGACGGCACGATTACCGTCGAAGAGTCCAAAACGATCGACACCACCCTCGACGTTGTTGAAGGAATGCAGTTCGACAAAGGCTATCTGAGCCCGTATTTCGTCACGAATCCGGACTCTATGGAAGCCGTTCTCGACAATCCGTACATTCTCATTCACGAGAAGAAAATCTCCTCTCTGCAGGATCTTCTCCCCGTCCTCCAGAACGTCGCTAAGACCGGCAAGCCTCTGCTCATCATCGCTGAGGACGTCGACGGCGAAGCTCTGGCCACCCTCGTGGTCAACAAACTCCGCGGCACGCTCAACATCTGCGCCGTCAAGGCTCCTGGATTCGGCGACCGCCGGAAGGCCATGCTTGAGGATATAGCCATCCTCACGGGCGGTAAAATGATCTCCGAGGAACTCGGCATCAAACTCGAGAACGTCAAACTCGAAGAACTCGGTCAGGCCAAGCGCGTCACAGTCGAAAAGGATGCCACCACGATCGTGGAAGGCGCCGGCAAGACCAGCGACATCCAGGGCCGTGTCGGTCAGATCAAACATCAGATCGAAGAGACCACCTCCGATTACGACCGCGAGAAACTTCAGGAACGGCTGGCGAAACTCGCCGGCGGCGTGGCCGTCATCAACGTCGGCGCAGCCACCGAAGTCGCCATGAAGGAAAAGAAGGACCGCATCGACGACGCTTTGCATGCCACTCGCGCCGCTGTCGAGGAAGGCATCGTTCCGGGCGGCGGCGTGGCCCTGCTCCGCTGCCGCAAGGCTCTCGCTCAGGCCATCGCCAAGGAAGATTCCGAGGAGAAGGTCGGTATGCAGATCGTTTACAACTGCCTTGAGGCGCCTCTCCGCCAGATCGTTGCCAATGCGGGACGCAAAGAAGCCGCCCTCGTCGTCAGCGAGGTTGAGAACGCCTCCGGAAACAAAGGATACGACGCATCCACAGACCAGTACGTGGACATGATCAAGGAAGGCATCGTCGATCCGGCCAAGGTCGCCCGTCTCGCCCTCCAGAATTCCTCGTCTGTCGCAGGTCTGCTGCTTACCACGGAATGCATGATCACGGAAATTCCTGAAAAGGAAAAACCGGCTCCGATGCCCGGCGCCGGCGGAATGGATGGAATGATGTAACATCCCAAGCCTGAATGCGCGTCTAACGCGTACCTCAGGATCCGCGGAGTCTGCCGGAAATTTACGGCAGACTCCGCTTTTTTAAAACCGCCTAAATATTCCCCGTAAAATATTACCACCGCCAACACCGCAAGTGTGAATTTCAAGAGAAATTTACGCT
>CASEAR010000059.1 GCA_949285835.1 uncultured Verrucomicrobiota bacterium
TGAAGACACCGCCGATCCGGCCGGAACTTTCGGTAAGAGAAAGCCGGATCCGTTCTGACGTCAGCAGTAATAAGGCAAGCCTTCCGCCCTCGGCGTCACAGCGCGTTCCAGTACGAACCCGGGCGGCTTGGGTCGGGGCCAGTCATGGCTGAACTTCGTTTATATTCCAGCGGATACTTTCGAGCACGCGCTTCATGGCGCGTATAGTGGGTTGTGGGAAGCCGTAGCGGGGGTCGTAATTGTGCACGGCGAACAGTATCGATGTTCCGAGCAGCGGACACATAAAACGGTGCGGACGGCTGAATCGCCCGGTACACAGGTGTATAAACGGGACTTTCAGCTTGTGTCTGAGGAGCATTGTTGTCCTTATTGCCTCGGACAATTCCTCTTCCGTATCAGCCGTTGTCACGATTTTAACCACATCCGCGCCTCGGGACTGCAGCTCCAGCAGATGCCCGGCGGTTTGTTCGGCGGAGAGGGCTCGCTGCACATGTGAAGAAATGACCACATCCGCTCCTCTGCCGTGAATCTCTTCTATCAGACGCATTTGTCTGCTGACGGCCCGGCTGTCGTGTGTGATTTCCATCGGGGACGGGTCGTAGAGGTCCCCCATGACGTCGATCATGGAGGCTCCGGCTTCGGCGGCTGCGAGCAGGACATCCTGACGCTGTTCGTCGGAGCTGTTCTGTTGGCGGTCGTTTCGGTAGAAGCAGAACATAAAAGGAAGCCGGACAGACTCTATAATCATTTTCAGGGAATCCCGGTTGCGGAACTGCGTGAAAAGATCCATGAGGTCTACGGCGATGGCGTTTGCTCCGTCGTCTTCCGCGTCTTTTGCCCCAGCGATAAGTTCCTCTGGCGTCTGTCCGGCCATAATGCCGCATATGACAGGATAGGGTTTGTTCAGGAAAGACAGTCTCATATGGACTTTACCTCCACAGAGTGCGGGATTCCGCCGGTGTGCCGCGGCGGGGAATCACGCGGGTGTTATTCGAATGTAAGGACTACTTTGCCGGTATTTTCCGCTCTGCGCAGGACTCCATGCGCCTGTTCTGCCTCGCGGATCGGGAAAACGGCGTGTATGTTTGTTATCATGCTGCCGTTCTCGAACAGAGGCCAGATCTCGTCGTGCAGCGAGCGCATAATGCGAGCTTTTTCTTCGGGCGTGCGGCTGCGCAGAGTGCTGCCTATTATCCGCAGCCGCCTGCGCCAGACTGTTTCGAGGTTTATTGCCGTTTCCGCGCCGCCCATGGTGGCTATCATTATCCAGCGTCCGCCGAATACCATGTGATTCAGGCATTGTCCCATAAGTTTGCCGCCGATGCAGTCGAGGGCCACCGCAGGCGGATGTGCGGCGACAGCTCCGAGCACGTCGTCGGTACGGTAGTCCAACACGCAGTCAGCGCCGAGTTTGCGCAGGAATGAGGCTTTCTCCGGGGAATCGACGGTGGTGATTACCTCTGCGCCCATTGTCTTTGCGTACTGTACGGCTGCGAGACCCACGCCGCTTGCCCCCGCCTGCATGTAGAATACGTCTCCGGGCTTCATGCCGCCGGCTTCGAGCCGCAGGTTGAGGTATACGGTGCTCCAGACTTCCGGAAGCGAAGCTGCCTCGATCATCGACAGATTTTTCGGCGCCGGGACTGCCATGCCGGCGGGAACCGAGACAATTTCGGAGTATCCGCCGCCTCCCAGCAAAGCGCATACTTTGTCGCCTACGCCTACGCCGACGCCGGCGTCCGGCGGCGCTTCAATGACTACGCCCGAGACTTCAAGCCCGCACCACTGCGGCCATTCAGGCGGAGAAGCGTAGCAGCCGTCTTTCTGCATCAGATCGGCACGGTTGACGGCGGCAGCGCATACTTTGATAAGGACTTCGCCGTCTTTCCTTACCGGATCCGGAACTTCGGTCCAGAGAAAATCCCTGTTTTCAGTTAAAATCATCGCATGCATCGTTTTTTCTCCATTTTATATACCCAGACGCGGCAAGCAGGACTTTCTGCACCACATAGTCGTGTTTGAATGAATAAGGATTTGAGAGTTCTCCGCGTACCATTCCGGCGAACTCGGACAGCTGCTCCATATACCGGTCGCTCTGTATCCCGAAGTCGACGATATGCATGCCGGCACGATATCCGGGGCGGTCTTCGCGGATGAACATTTTCATGGTCAGGCGTTCTCCGTCAAAGCGTTCCAGAGGACACAGTTCGACCCATCCGCCAGTTCCCGCTATTTTGAGCGCCCGGCGCGTAATGTCTCCCTGACTGCAGCACCTCACGGACACTGCGGCGCCGGGATATTCCAGTACGCTCATACAATTGTTTTTTACCGTATTGGAAGCTGTTCCGGAAGATTTCAGGAAGGGTACCACGTTCTCCGGCGGACCCATTGCCGCGACAATAAAGTCGATGAGGTGGCATCCGAGGTTAAACATGATACCGCCGCGGAATTTGGACAGATACGCCTGATAATCGGAGCCACCGTAGGAATGATTCATGTCGCAGTCGATCGCGAAAATCTCTCCGAGCCAGTTTTCCCTGATTATTTTGAGGCAGAATTTGAAGGCGGGGTTTCCGCGAAACATATACCCCATCTGGAGAGGAAGGTTTTTCTCCATGCATCCGATGAGGAGTTTTTTAAAAAGGCCGAGATCTTCTCCGCCGGGTTTGTCGAGGTGCATCGGCAGATTGTGCCGCATGCAGCGTATCGCCGTTGGGACCAGTTTCGTATTCGGGACTTCCACGATAACGGCTTGAAGTCCCGGAATGCGGAAAACTTCGTCCTCAGTCATTATTTTCAAGCCTGCGTACGCGGCAGTTCCAGCAGCAGGAAATTTTGCCGCATAAGTGGCGCTGTCGTCGGTGACTCCGGCGATCTCAAATGTCTCCGGCATACGCCGCAGAGTTTCCATTTTCCCGAGAGCGTGTTCGTGTGAGACGCCTATCTGTGCAATTTTAATTTTATTATTCATGCATCGGTCCTGATGTTTTCACTATTTCGGCGTGATCAGCCATACGGAGGCAGTGTCGCCCTGAGCATCGGTACGGCACTCCTGCAAGCATATGCATGCATTTGCTTGCACAGTTTCGGGAGGAACGAAGTTGTCATGAGACCATATCCCAGTCAAAAATGATTCCCGGCGGCGGCGTTTTTTCGGACACAAGACGGCTGTAAACGCCGTGTGCATGCTCCGGGGATACGATTTCGGACACGAGCGGATCGATTCGTATCCTGCGGCGTGCGGCAAGCTTCAGGAATGTCAGGTAATCGTCGTGCTCGGTCCACTGCCCCGGGCGCGACTCGAATTTGGGTCTGTTGAATGTGTGCGAGCCGATCAATGTTATGCCGGGGCAATGGACGTCACGGTAGAAATCGATGGGGGCGTCCGAGATTCTCGTACAGCCCAGGAGGGAAATTCTTCCCTGCCCGGCTGTGTATTTCAGCGCTTGTTTAAGCGCGGAGGCATTGCCTGTCACCTCGACAGCGGCGCTGACGCCTTTGCCGCCGGTTGCGGAGAGCACCTGATCTATGAAATCCGGAGCGGAAGGGTCAAGTGCTGTGTCCGCGCCGAGATCGAGTGCGAGCTTGCGCCGTGCGGGGTCAAAATCCGCGGCAATAACCGGGACAGCGCCGGAGCAGACTGCGATTTGTACGGCCAGCAGTCCCAGCAGCCCCAGTCCTGCCACCATGACAGATTCTCCGATTTCCAGGCGCAGCCTCCGCACTCCGAGCATCGGGAATGATGCGATGTGCGTAAAGGCCGCTGCGAGCATGTCATGCATGTCATCGGGGATCCGCAGCACCTCGGAAGCTTTTTTGACAGTGTGTGAGCGGTGTCCTCCCCACGCTATGACCACCTTGTCCCCTACATTCAGGCTTGTGACTCCGGAACCGGCGGCGATCACTTCGCCGGATGCGCTGTAACCCGGGTAAAACGGGAAGCGCTGACTGGGGTTGTTGGATCGTCCGGATATCCAGGCCCGTTCCGTGCCTGCGCTTATCACGCTGTACCTGTCTTTCAGCAGGACTTCGTCCTTTTCAAGCGAGGCAGGATCGTATTCCTCGGTCTTGAGAACGGCATTTCCGGGGGCATCGGCGACAATGCATTGGATTTTCATTTCTGTATCATTGCATGAGTTAGAATCTTCCGGCAGCGCAGCTTCTGCCGCCGTCGATGAGATAATTGCATCCGGTGATGAATGCGCCTTTGTTTGAGCAAACGAACATTATGAGGTCCACAATTTCTTCCGGTTCAGCTGCACGCCCGAGGAGCGTTCTCATACCGGCCATTGCCGGACGTGTGAGGACGGGGCCCGGCGAAATGCAGACGGATCGCACGCCGTGTTCGGCGCCGTAGTTCGCAATGCCCTGACTGAGTCCTATCATTCCGCATTTTGATGCGGTGTAGTCCAGACATGCGCCGCCGCTCACTCCGTCTATGGATCCCATATTGATGATTACGCCGTATTTCTGCTCAAACATACGTCCTATTACGGCGCGAACGAAAAGCACGGCGCCCTTGAGGTTTACGTCCACGCCCCATTCGATGCTTTCAGGGCTGGCGTTTGCGAAACCTCCAGACTGCCTGCATACGCGCTGTGAACAGCCTCCCGCTGAATTCATCAGATAATCGATGCGCCCAAACTTGTCCATGGCGATATCCACTGCGCTGCAGATTTCGCCGTACTTCCTGACATCCACGCCGACGCCGACCGCGTTTCCGCCTCTGCGGCAAATCATTTGCGCTTTCTCTTTCGCGGCCTCTCCGTCGACATCGGTGAGCACTACGTTTGCTCCCTGTTCGGCCATTTTTTCCAAAAAAAGCAGAGCCATGCCGGAGGCCGCTCCGGAGGCGATAGCTGTTTTGCCTTTGAATTCAGGGTATTCCATATTTTCCTCCATAGGGATGCATCAGGCTTCCCAGTGTGCATTTTTCGGTCCTGCGACGCGTCCTCCGTCGACCATATAATTGCTTCCTGTGATATAGCCGGCGTCCTGCGACGCCAGAAATTCGACGATGTTGGCCACGTCTTCCGGAGTTCCGGAACGACCGATCCACGTTCCTTCGTTAGGGCTTGATTTTTCGGAAATCATTCCCGGGGAGACGCAGTTTACCGTGATTCCGTATTTGCCGGTTTCCATAGCGAGAGTCTTTGAGAATAGAATCAGTCCGCCTTTTGATGCCGAGTAATCAGCCCAGCCCGGCAGGCCGGACACTCCGGCTATGGATGCGATGTTGATTATCTTTCCGTATCTGCGTTTTATCATGCCGGCCAAAACCCGGTGGGCGCACATCATGCTTCCAAGCAGATTTACTTCGATTATACGTTTCCAGTACGCTTCTTCTGTCAGATGGAATGCGGTTCCTTCATTTCTCACAAGACCGGCATTGTTTATCAGAATGTCGATATGCCCGAATCCAGCCTCGATGACGCTGAAAACCGCGTCGATCTCCGCGCTGTGCGTGATATCGAGAACGTGTGTTTCGACTTCCGCGCCTTTGGTGCGAAGTTCACGGACGAGATTGTCGAGCTCCGCGGAGATTGCGATGTCCGCGGCGGCAACTTTTGCGCCGCCGCATGCGAATCTGCGGACAAGTTCCTTGCCGATGAGTCCGGATGCGCCTGTAATGACGGCGGTTTTCCCGGAGAACGCATATTTGCTGCTGTAAGCTGTCATGTTCATATTTTTCCGGATTTGTCCTTAGGACAGGCAGGTTGTTTTCAGTGTAATAGAGTCTGTTTGGACGCCGAATGCATAGAGGCGGACCGCCGCGAATAAAATACCAGTCGTCTGTGCAAAGGATGTCGCGTTCGGGAGGCATGCATTGCCGTGCATGCGGCGTGGGGCGGAGTTCGAGAGCAGATTGTCCGGAGCAGGGCAGCGATGCGGGAAACAAGACTCGCGCGAAGGCTGCTGGAAGCCTGTGACAGACGCCGAAGCGGCGCATCCTGACGGCCAAAGATTTCTTCCCCATACCATATTTGTTTCGGACATCGGAGCACCCGTTTGAAACCGGATGATGTAAGCGTTTTTGCGCGCTGCAGCATTGCCATCGCCGCCCCCTGCGGCTTATTCTGCCGACAGGATACTATTTTCCGGTGCGTGTCAACAAGTCGGGAATACAGGTTTTTGTTGGAAAAGATTATGCAAACATATGATTGTTTTCAAAAAAAGCACGGCGTATAATGCAAATGAGTCAATAGGAGCATAACGTCTATGAGAATTCAGGAAATTGCCAAGCTTGCAGGAGTTTCGGCGTCGACCGTTTCTCGGGTGTTCAGTCATCATCCGAACATAAGCGCGGAGATCCGGGAGAGGGTTTTCTCAATTTCCCGGGAGTACAAATACCATCCCAGACTCTCGGCAAAACAGCGCAACGTCGTGATTATCACGCCGTACCGCTCTGCCTATCCGGTGCAGTGCTGCGTGGAGATGATCCTGATGGCGCTTACCGTTGAACTTCCGCGCCGCGGCTTCAGGCTTGAGATCCTGCCGCACGACAATCTGGAACGGCTGGACAGCATACAGTTCTGTGCGGCGGCCGCAATCGGGGCCGAACCGGGGGACTTCGGGTATTGGGCTGGGCGATTTTGCGCTCCGCTGGTGATAATAGACCGGGATGTTAAAGAGATTTCGCCGGAGGTATACGTGGTTCGTTCGGATGAGGCTCAGGGGATGGAACTTGCGGTTTCGCACCTATACGAATGCGGCTGCCGGAAAATCGGGTGCATAATCCACGGCGCACCGGGGACTGGGAATGCCGGCGTCCGGCACGACGCTGTATGCAGTTTTTTGCGGGACAGAGGGCTTCCTGCCGACGATTCGCTGGTTTGTTTTGGGCGGGATGAAGAGTACCTTGAGCTTGTGGGTAATCTGCTGCGCCGCAAGGTGGACGCGTTGTTCTGTCCCGGAGGAATCGGCGGAATACTTGCCGCGCACGCGCTTTCGCTTTTCGGCAGGCATATCCCCGAGGACATTTCCATCGTCGCTTCGGAGCAGACATTTTTTTCGAGGTACGGGACTCCTCCGCAGACGACGATTACTCCGGATTACGGGGCGATGGCCTCCGCGGTGGCGGACGTCATCGAGACGAGAGCCGGCGGAGGCAGGATGCCGTCGCGGACAGTCCTGCCGTATCTGCTGATACGGCGGCAAAGCGTACGTTCGGTGTGAAGCGTGTTTCTCCGGGACTGGCGTGAGCCCGGACAGGCGAGGCGTGCCTGAGAGTGCGGCAGAGATGACGTTCGGCGGGGTTAAGAAAATATTTTCGGAAAGAAGTTCAAAGAGGCGGCGGAATGCGGAAATTCAACGATCCGAGGGACTGGTTTTTCGAGAAAAGATTCGGACTTTTCATACACTGGGGAATATATTCGCAGGGCGGGCTGCACGAACAGGAACTCTGGCGATACGGGACACCATGGGAGAAATATGCCGCATATGCGGATCAATTCTGTCCCGGGCATTTTGACCCTGGCGAATGGCTTGACATTGCAGAGAAAACGGGCATGAGATATCTGGCGTTTACGGCGAAGCATCATGACGGATTCTGCATGTGGGACACGAAAGAGACGGATTTCAACGTAATGCATACGCCTTACGGACGGGATGTGCTGAGAGCCGTGGCGGATGAATGCCACAGGCGGGATTTCCCGCTGGTAATCTATTATTCCGTTGTCGATTGGCACCATCCGAACTATCCGAACATAGGCAGACACCATGAGCTGAACGACAAAGACATTTCGCGCCATGATATGGGCAGGTACATGGTGTTCTTGAAAAATCAAATCCGGGAACTGTGCACAAATTATGGGAAAGTGGACGGCATCTGGTGGGACATGAATGTCGCGAAATACGAGGATCGCTCGGTGAACGAGATGATACGCAGGCTGCAGCCGTCGGCAGTCGTGAACAACCGCGGTTTCGACGAAGGAGACTTTTCCACCCCGGAGCGCAGTTTTAACGCGGAACCCGCCGCGCCGTTCACCTCGCCCGTTGAGGCGTGCAACTCCGTGGGCACCAATAGCTGGGGATACAGGGCAAGGGAAGACTATGCGTCCGTTTTCAGCCTACAGCGTCAAATGGCGCTCAATATGGCTCTTGGCGCTAATTATCTGCTGAATGTCGGGCCAATGCCTGACGGGCGGTTCCCTGCGGAGGCTTTGCGTATTCTCGATGCGGTAGGGGCGTGGTATTCCAAGGTGGGCGCGGCATTGACGTCGGAGCCCTGCTTCGGCGCCGTAAAGAGCGATTCAATTTTGTGCACTTGTAGTGGAAATGTACTGAATGTCATAGCGCTGAAGCCATTGAGCAGTTCCTCGCTGGAGCTCCCTTCTTTTGACGTCATGCCTGAAAAGGCGCTGCTGCTGAATACAGGACTTGAAGTCGAGGCTACGTTTGAGAAGAATGCATACCGTTTGAATGAACCCGGCAAGTCTCTGCGTTTGCGCGGAATTCCGGCGGACAGCCTTGCCGGACAGATTCCCGTTTTCCGTCTGGAGTTCTCCCGCCCCGTTTCAGCCGAAGCGGCGGCGGATCGCTTTGAGGGTCAGTCTGTCGGAGGCGCCGTGGAGTGCGGATAGCCGCAGCGCGTCATTCGGCCGGCATCCAGCCGCAGTCCTGATGTCGGAGCATGGATTGACGCAGGACGCGGGTTCTGCGGCGCAGCGCATTTGCGGGATACTTCCGGCGTAGTCCTTTGTTTTGTTGTTCTCGGTTCCCTTTCTCGCGGGGCGGCGTCAGACCGCGGCAGCGTCGGCAGTCTGCCGCGCATCCACGTTCGGCATTGCCGCCGGGATGTGTCTATGGGAGGCCTTATCCACGTTCCGGGAACGCCAGAGCAGCGCTTTATTCTGCGGCGGCGTGTTTGAAGCCGGATGTTCTGCTGCGGCGTGCGCGGCACGATCCCGCCGAATGACGTGCCGGAATTGCGGGGCGCAGCGTCGTTTTTGCGGAGATACTGCGGCGCGGCCGCGGTCCGACTGCTCCTTGCCATTACGCAGCAAACATTCCGGAATGTATTTCCTTGCAATACTGCACCGCAATATACCACAATGTCCCACTGTGAAGATTGGTATGTCATGCGGATTTCGGAACAGACTGAATTGTGTTTCGTGAGAGGATCAGTTTATGAATAAGGCCTGCGAAGAGCTTCATTACAGGGAGCCTGCTCATTATTGGGAAGCGGCGCTGCCGGTCGGCAACGGATTTGCCGGTGCGATGGTTTACGGCGGAATCGAGGAAGACCGTATTTCTCTGAACGAAGCTTCCTTGTGGTCCGGACCGTGCCGCACGCCGTATGATTCAGGTTGGGCGGCCGGGGTAAAAACCGCGAGGGATATGATTTCTGAGAAAAGGTATTCAGATGCGACGGATTTTGTTTCTGCCCAGATGAAAGGGGCGGATTCAGCGTCGTTTATGCCGGCCGGTGATCTGATTATAAGCTTCCTGGGCACAGACGGAGCCGAAGAATACGAGAGAAGCCTTGATTTGTCCCGTGCAATATCGGAAGTGTCCTTCCGCGCCCACGGCGTAAGGCACACGCGAACCATTTTCGTCTCGAATCCGGACAGGGTCATCGCCATACGTCTGGAATGCAAGGATGGTGGTTTTCTGAATTTTTCGCTCCGCTTCTCTTCCCAGCTTCAGGGGGAGGCACGGCGCCGGGGACAATATTTGTCTTTCGACGGCTTCGCTCCTTTTTTCAACAGATACGGGAAAACGGTGTGGAAGTCTGACGGCGGGACGACCGGCCCGCTCTTTTCTATGGTGTGCGGGGTAGTGACGTCGGGCGGTGAGACCAGCGTGCAGGATTCCCGAATAGTTGTGCGCGGCGCAGAGACGGCCGATTTGTTTGTGTCCTTGAGGACGGATGTTTCGAAGGCTGCCATGGATTCGGGGGATCATTGCGAATGCAGCAGTCAGGCAGAAGCTGATGTGAATCGTGCGGTTCAGGCAGGTTTTGACGCTGTGATGCGGTCGCACATTTCGGACTACAGGCGTCTCTACGGCCGATCCGTGCTGGAGCTGGAGTCCTCGCCGGAGGACTTGAGTGCCACAGACGAGCGTCTGGCCGAAACCAGATCCATGAAGGTTTTCCGTCCTTCGCTGGGTGCGCTTCTTTACAACTACGGGCGGTATCTGTTGATCTCGTGCAGCAGGGCGGGATCAAGAGCGGCCAATCTTCAGGGCATTTGGAACAACAGCATCGATCCTCCGTGGGGAAGCAATTACACAACCAATATCAATACAGAGATGAATTACTGGCCGGCGGAGCCGACCGGGCTCGCGGAGTGCGCAGAACCTCTGTTTGATTTCATCCGCGTGTTGTCCGTATCCGGCAGGGATGCCGCAGGCGCGCTGTACGGGCTTCCCGGATGGTGCGCACATCATAATTCGGACATCTGGGGGTACGCAGGACCTGCCAGCGGGCTGGCTTTGTATAAATTCTGGCCGGTGTGCGGCGGCTGGCTCTGCAGGCATCTGGCAGAACACTACAGATTCACCGGAGATGTGGAATTTCTCAGGAGCAGCTTTGACCTGCTTCTGGGAGCGGCGGAATTTCTGCGTGGCCTTCTGGTGCAGCACGACGGATTCCTCGTAACGTGCCCATCATCGTCTCCGGAGAATTTTTTTATAGATCCGGAGACCGGCGGAACCGCGTCCCTGACGGCCGGTTCTCAGATGGACATGAGCATCTGCCGGGAGCTGTTTGAATCTGTCGTCGAGTTCGCTCCGATTATTGGGCGCACAGACAAAGAGATTGAGGCGGTAAAGGAGGCTCTCGCGCACCTGAAGCCGCCGTCTGTGGGTTCGGACGGACGCCTTCTGGAGTTCGGATATGAGTTTGAGGAGCATGATGTGCGGCACCGCCATCTTTCCCATTTGTACGGGGCGTATCCGGGGGCGGAATTTACGCCCGGGCGCAACCATGTCTTTTATGATGCGGCTATAAAATCGCTTGATGCGAGGGGCGATTACAGCACGGGATGGGCCATGGGCTGGAGGGCTGCTCTGAGAGTCCGTTTCGGCGACGGCGAACGCGCAGCCCGCATAATACACAATATGCTGACGCCGGTTGTCCCAGGCAGGGGCAGTACGGGTTCCGGCATGGGAACTGACGGCGGGATTTACATGAACATGTTTGATGCGCATCCGCCGTTTCAGATAGATGGAAATTTCGGTGTGACGGCCGCGATATCGGAGATGTTTGTGCAGAGCCACAGGCGTACTGAAGACGGCGCTGTGATGGTCTGTCTTTACGGAGCGCTGCCCCCCGGATGGCGGCGTGGGCGTATATACGGACTGAGAACGCGGGGAGGACTGCGTGTGTCATGCGAATGGTATGACGGGCTGTTCCTCGCCTGTGCAGAGGCCGAGCGCGGGGGGGATTTTGTATTCGCCATGCCGGGGATGCCAGACAGGCGTGCCGTTCTGCATGAAGGGGAGAGAATCTTTTTTTCTTCCGGGCGGAACAGCGGCGTGACGGAAGTGGTCGCTGCAATGATCTGGCGGAATGGAAAGTTCCTGATCTGCCAGCGGCCGGCTTCCAAGCGGCACGGGCTGCTTTGGGAGTTCCCCGGCGGTAAAGTGGAGCGGGGCGAGTCTGACAGGCAGGCGCTTGCGCGCGAGTGCCGCGAGGAGCTTGGCGTGTGCATTAGCCCGGGAGACAAAATTGCGGAAACGATATTTGAATATCCGCAGGCGGCGGTGCATCTGTCTTTGTACAGCGTGGAAATTATCTCGGGGGAACCGGAGCTTATAGAACATAACGCATTCCGTTGGATTGTCCCAGACGATCTGGAAAACTGCCGGCTTTGCGCGGCAGACGCGGTACTTGCGGCAAAATTGTGCCGCAAGTGAAGCTCACGGGTTTTGTTTGCAGCGCCGGAAGCTTTCGGAACACCTGCTCCGCAGCAGCCCCGCAGGGGCGCGGGAACTTCGCCGGGGCGCGGTATGAGAGGGCTGAGTCCTGCCGTCGGGCAGATTGAGGCTATTCCGTTTTCACATTCGCCGGGGAGATGACCAAGAGCGAGATGCTGTTGGGTTCGGCGTCCCAGACTGTTTCAGAGCCGCCGTTCGCGCAGCTGAGCAGATTCTGCGGCACGCATTCGAGCTTTTCCCGGGACGGATCGGTGATGCTGTTGCTGTGCCGGGAGTCGATCACGTATCTTATGCATGAGGAGTCGGGGGAAATCTCCGGCAGTTTTACTTTGATTGCCTTATTGAAATCTTCGGATATGTCGTGCTGTGATTTGGCGTACCAGACCATCAGCGTAATTTTGCCGTCTTCTGCGGAGGAAGCAAAGCCGCCTATGTAAGGGTCGTCTTCGGGGAATTTTGCCTTGATCTCGTTTTCGCCGGTTTCAGCGAACATCTCGTACAGGTTGAAGGTGGGCTGGCGTATGCCTTTGCGCCCGGTCATGCCGAATCCATGCGGGCTGCTTGCTATGAAATGCGTCTGGTAGTCCAGCCCGGCGTCCCGCATTGCGTCGATGCTTGCGGCGGCATGCGCGGCGGCGTAGTTCCCTGCAGACAATTCACGGGGCCTGAAATCCGGGAGGATCGCATTCCATTCGTCGATTGCGAGAATTACCTTATCCATGCCGCATTCATCGGCAAGCGACCTGACACGGTTCACGAACCAGACGTAGTCGCGCGGGACTACGTTGTAGTGGTGCCATGAAATTATGTCCAGACGCGTATTTTCCGCGGCGCACCGACGGACGACGTAGTCGAGCCAGTCAAAATGCGCGAATGAGCCGGCTCCTATCCTGATGGACGGGTCTGCTCTGACCGCCGCCTCAGCCGTGTGCCTGTAGAAGCTGTAAAAGTCGTCCTTGCTTCCCACGGAGAACTGTTTCACGCCCGGCTCATTCCCCACGATCCAGAACCAATCCGCAAAGTTTTCGTAAGTTTCTGAGCAGTGTTTTACGACTTGATAAACGTACTTTTCCCATGAATCAAAACTGTCCGGCAGTCCGAGATAATACTTTTTCTCCCGGATCTTTCCGGGTTCCGGATCAGCGACAAACGCGACCGGGACAAAACACAGGCAAATTTGCGGGACGGCGCCCGTCCTGAGAATTTGTCCGACGGCTTCGTCGAAGACCGAGAAATCGCATTCGCGGCTGTCTGCGGAGTCTGGCGGGAGTATGTTCAGATGTGAGAGCGCATTGTGAAGACGCACCACCCTGAGGTTCACGTTTGTCCACACCGGGGGAAACTCCCGAAGGCCGAACCCCCTTGCGTAACACACGCCATTAATATTCTTCAAACGCCTTCCGGTTGGGCCGCCCAGAGTTATTTCGACCGTCTTTTCCCCGGCGTTTCCGGCATATCTGACGCCGGTTGCGGGGCCGTCTGTTTCTGTGATGTCGGACTTACGGCAGATGGAGACGTCGTCTATCCATACGGTGCCGGGGTAGATGTCGAACCGAGCCGTGTATGCCTCGGATCCGGGCGCGGCGGTGAAAACGAGGCGGTACCTGCGCCACTCTCCAGTGACGACTGCCGATAGCCGTTCCGCGCCTTTGAAGTCGCTTCTCATTGCCATGAGTCGTATTTCCACCGGGGCTCCGGCGCTTTTCATCCATGCGGTAATGACGTATGTTTCGCCTGGAGTCGTCGCTGCGGGGTTGCTCATTATGATTGCAGGGATCTTGTCGATTCCTGGATGGACGGCTTTGAGGGACTGTCTGCCGCTGCGGCAAACTTTGCCGTCTACGGCGAAAACGGAATTTTCCGGCATTTGGCCGTAATGTTTGTCCAATTTCCACTGAGATGGGATTTTGCCGCATTCGGTTTTCTCCATTCCGCCGTCTATGATGCCGGATGCGGGCATGAAGTCTTTTGCGCGGCTGTACTGTCCGGAGCCGTTTCTGGTCTTTGCAAACTCGACATTGTCGATGAGCAGCGTTCCCTCCGACATCAAGTCGAACCTCAGATTGACAGGGCGCGGGGACGACTTCGTCGCGTGGAAGGTCAACGTCGCTTCCTGCCATTCGTTTGACGCGGAGACGTCGATGCGGGCGAAATTGCTGAAATTGTTCGGTATGACGAACATCCGGACGGGTACGCCGTCGCGGTCTGACCTCAGGCGCGCACAAAGCGTGTATTCTGCGTCCGCCTCCACGTCCAGCAGCGGGCTCAGCGCAATGACCGGTACGGAGCCGTCGGCGGATGTCATGGAGAGAACACCGCCAGCTTCACCGTCCGGAGCCGGGGCGACGGTGAACGATGCTTTGGGAGACGTCTTGCCGAAATGCTTTCCCAAAGTCCATCCTTCCGGGATACCCGCTACATGGTCCGCGCCGTCGAATTGATCAGTATAGACGAGAGCTGCAGATGCGTTCAGGAATGACACGCAGGCGATAGCCAGCGCCGCCGTGTATTTGTGCGGCATTACGAAGAAAGGTTTCATTGAATGCTCTTTCCGTGTATATCGTTTCGAACGCCTGCGCTACCTAATGCAGGCTTATCATGGTCTGCGGCTGCCCGGCATACCATTCACTCAGGTACTGTTCAACGGATTCTATTTCTGCGAGGGAGAGCGAGTTTGTAAAGATGACGACGGATGCGATGTGCCCGGTCATGTAATCCCACGACTTGGCGGAGCCGATCTCTCCGGAGACTTCTCCTATGGAGACCTCTTTTGCGGCTTCATCGGTCATGTATTCACCGTTCTGGCGCAGCCGGAAGGTGGAGTTTTCCGGATCGATGTACTTTATTTCCAGAGCTGCCAGCACAAATTCATTTGTTGAAAGAGAAGAACTTACGGAGGCGCATGATTTTACAGACCTGCACAGCACTTCGCTGTGAAGCGTTCCGGATTCCTTCTGCCGGATTATCCATTGCATGGACTGTTTATTGCCTCCTAAAATTGTCTTGTTGCGGACGCTTGATACGGAATAGTCAGTGATATTCGGACGTACGACGGCGAAGCAGACGCAATTTGTAAGCAGGAGCGGTCTGGACATCTGCAGGCTGTCGTTGCCGTCGAATAATAGAGCGGGTCTTCCGTTCGGCAGGACTCCGGCGTCAAGCGCCGGCCTGCAGGCAGAGTTCGGCTGGCTTGCATGGTTGCCGCCGCCGGACAAATCGGTGATGGACTCTGTATTGCCATACTCGTCGGTGACTACGTTGTTCGACTGATACCAGACGGCGGGGGATAGGCTTGTGCCGGGTATTGTTCTGGCGGCGGCGGTACAGCACAGAAAAACAGAGAGAATGAACGATGCGCACATACGATTTGTCATGGCTTGTCCTTTATTTGGCTTGTTTCTCCAGACACTCGGCCCGGGAGCATGCTTACCGAGGTTCTGCGGAGATGGCTGCGGTCCGTTTTTCCGGCCCGGAAGTCCCCTCCTCCGCCTTCCGCGCACTCTCGTCCGGAATCGTATGTCAATTGTTTCGCCGTTGTCAAGATGAAAACCGGCCGCTGTCAGCGCGGTGTCAGTGTATCTTTAGCACGGCCATTGTCAGCGCGGAAGTGCGGTTGCCGTCAGCGTGGCGCTGGATGCAGATGGGAAGGGAAGGTATGTCCTTGCGGACGCGGATCAGCGGCGGATTTAAGGGGATCGCGGAAATCTCGCCTTGGACTGCGATATCCGGATTTGTGACGGACACCGACGTTCAATGTCGCGGCCGCGTGGATCTTGCTGGGAGGTGAACTGCCAATTCGTGTCCCGGCAGACGTATTCCAAGTTCCTCGCACAATCCGCGGCATACGGATTTGCGTCAGCGAATCACGTGTATGAGAAAACCTTTGCACGCTGTGTCGGAGTGTGGTAATCTCTCAGGTAATAGAGTGTTTTTACGTATACTTTGCAGTTTTACCGTGTGTATACTTTACAGGAGTCTTCAATGGCAAACGAACTTGATGAAATGTCGGGTACCGTGAATTCGCGTGGCAGAGACGTAAATGTGATTGAACGTCAGATACCGGTGAAGGTCGGGTTCGGTTCCGTTCTTTTTGAGGTATTTCTGTGGTGTGCCGGGATTCTGCCCGGGCTCGTTTTCCTGTTCATGAAAATAGGCGCGAAGAATTATTTTCAGAAGCTGCAGCAGAAGATACAGGCGGATGCTTCGCAGATTGACAACTATCTGGAACAGCGGGTCATTGTACTGCAGAATGCGGCAGCGCTTCTGGACAAGGCGATTGATCTCGATAAGGATGTTATGAAAGCCGTGGCGGCGTTTCGCGGCGGGCACGGGGATGCGGAGCGCAATCAGGTGTCGCAGCAGCTGGACACGGCATTCGGCAGGCTGTTCCCTCAGGTGGAGGCGTATCCGGAACTCAGGGCGCACGCCGCGATTGCCGATGCGATGCAGCAGAATCACTATCTCCAGAGGGAGATTACCGCCGCCCGCGCTCTTTACAACGATTCTGTGATGCAGTGGAACACGGATATTTTCTCGTGGCCCACGAAGATGATTGTGGCGGCCAGATCCGGATACACGACGCGCATACCGTTTACGGCGTCCTCTGCGACCAAAGAACAGGCCCGCGGAAATTTTTTCTGAGGGGCGGGGCGTATGCAAAAAACGCGGAGCGTAGATGAATGGTGCGGAAGACGATGATGCCGTAACGATGTACGAAAGCGTTTTTCGCGCCAGACATGCGAAAAACGTGAGCGATTTCTTTGAGCGCATGCTCAAGGAATCGAATATTGACGAAAAGGCCAATCACGCGCTCATGAAGAAACTGGAGCGTCTTCGGAGCCGGCAGGACGATGTGTCGTGTAGGCACCGCGTGTTGTCCTTCTTCTCTGGGCTGCTGATTTTCATCGTGATTGCGGGATTTGCCGCGGCGGGAGTGACGCTTTGGCTTGTCTATGAGAAGAATCCCGCTGCGGACTTGCGCATTCTTCTTGGAGGAGCCGCAGCGGGGGTGGTTGGAATCGCGTTTCGCTGTGCTTTTGTGTCTCCGGAGATTCGTGCGCTGCGGGAGAAGGCGGAGTCCATTGAGGAGTCGATTCGCCAGACGACGGCAGAGGCTTGGAATCAGGTGGAGCCGCTGAACCGGCTGTTTGACTGGAATCAGCCGACGGATCTTGTGTCGAAGACCTTCCCGCTTATATCATTCGATCCGTATGTGACTGGCAGGAGAATAGAGGAATTGGAAACGTCGTACGGCATGTCGGAAGAAGTCGATGGATCCGTACTGTTCACGAAAAGCGGCGACATAAACGGAAATCCGTTTGTAATGGTCGATGTAAGGACCGTCGAGGCGGAAAACAAGACATACACCGGGAGCCTGGTTATACGCTGGAGTGAGCGCGTACGCGGGGCGAACGGCAAGTACTTCACGACAGTGCGGACGCAGGTGCTGACGGCGTCGGTGACCAAACCGATGCCGGTCTTCCCGGAAAAGCGGATTGTCGTATACGGCAACGACGCGGCTCCTGAGCTGAAGTTCTCGCGCAGCCCGACGGGGCTGGCCGGGGAAACGGGCGGATCTTTCAAGGCTCTGAAAAAGCGCAGCGCTTTGAGAAAACTGGAAAAATTCTCGCGCAACCTGAACGACGATTCGAACTACACGATTATGGCGAATAAGGAATTCGAGGTGTTGTTCAACGCTTCCGACAGATCGGATGAAGTTCAGTTCAGGATGCTGTTCACGCCGCTTTCGCAAATACACATGGTGAGACTCCTGAACGACACCCGGGCGGGTTACGGAGACGATTTCTCGTTCGTCAAACGCGGAAAAATCAACATAATTACTCCGGAGCATCTTCGGTCAAGTCCTTTCAGTACGGATCCTTCGCAGTTCATGGGAATAGACGTCCGCCGGATGCGAATGATTTTCAATGAGTTCAACAACGAGTACTTCAGGTCTGTATATTTTGCGTTTGCCCCGCTTCTGTCGATACCTCTGTATAGACAGATAAAGTCCCGCAGAACGATATACGGAAGCATTCTTGACTTGCAGCCGTCGTCGTGGGAGCAGGAATCGATCGCGAATTACCATTTTAACGACTGTTTCGGGAATGCCGGCTTCGACACTAAGTGTATCCTCAAGACACGGTTTGAAAGCATCGGGAAGGAAAGCGGACCGGCGAAAGTGCTTGTTGATGCACTCGGATACAGGATTTTCAAGAAGACGGAATATGTCCCTGTTTTGGGCGGCGACATGAAGCTGCATAATGTGCCGGTGGTGTGGGACGACTACCGCGTGATGAAGAAGTCTGCGAAGATTGAGATAATGCCGAGCGCGGATGCGGCGCGGCGCGTTCGGGACTATGATGAAGCGGCATATATGAAACGGCTGTCTCAGTGGCTTGAAAAGAGCTCGGAAAAGCGGCGTTCTGCGGTTAACCGGATGAACATAATCTCTGTGCCGTTCCAGTCGTCACGAAGAGCCTAGTTTCCTGTCACGTTTTTTGTTCTCTTGTAACTCTTCGTTGGGAAGGGTTGACGAATTTGCGCAAAAGAGGGAGATGCAGCTCGATAGAGAAAAGAGGTCATCGGTGGCGTTGCGCCATGGTACGCGCCAGACCGATGATGCAGTTCTGCGAAGTTCTTCAGGCCGGTCATGGAGCCGCACATGGTCTCCTGCGGGAGAGTTTAGACAGTGCGTTCGAAAATTGCCGGAATTCGGTGGCGCCGCTCTGTGTTTCGGGAGCGTGGTGTTTTTGTTTTCCGTTGCGAGAAGTGAAGCGCGCTTCCCGTTGGGAACGGAGTACAATGTAAATTACTTCCAGATTGAAGAAGTCCCTCATGGCTGCAGTGTTCACGATGCCGGCGTGAATGTCAACGAGTCAACATTTGGAAATCTCCTTAACACACCACGATCGACGATGATACGAATGTCATCAATGCGGTACGAAGTGGGGTAATTGAATTGGACGCGTACCAAAATAGCAAGAAGGAAACATGAGGATAAAACATTGGTTTTTTGCATATCCTGTCCGCTGTCATGCTTTGCTGCGGGCACGTACTGGACGCACTTTTCAGCTGTGGAGCGTTGTGAAAACACGACTTGAGAAAATTGCGGAGAGTCTGTAGAATAGGGGCATATGGTGTGTTGGCCGCCGCGTGGTTCTGTCTCGTCCGAGGCTCTTCGAGGGCGGGCATTCCTGCGGTGGGGTTCGTTTCGTTTTGGCGCACCGGCTGAACGGTGCGAATCCGTCTGCGGAGGATATCATGCCGGTCCGCGGCAACTAAATGGAGTGTGTTATGAATAAAATGGTAGTGTTGGCTGTGGCGTGTTCGTTGGCGTGTTCGGTTTCAGGAGAAACTTTGGAGGAAAAAACTTCTGAAGATGTGTTCTGCAGCAGCAGCGGCGTGAATCTGCCTTACAGGGAGTACGTCTCAAAGAATGTCGGGAACGGGAATAAGGCTGCTCTTGTGTTTTTTCTGCATGGCGCGGGTGAGCGCGGGAATGACAACCGGGCTCAGATCCGGCTTGGGGTTGGATCAATAATCGACTACGCCGAGAGGAACGGAATTCCGTTGATTCTCATTGCTCCGCAGTGTTCGGCCGGGAAAAAATGGGTTGACACAGACTGGGGTGTCAGGGAGCATGATTTTTCCGAGAAGCCTTCGGAGATGATGGGTGCGGCGACAGAACTTCTTTTGGGGAAGATTAAGTCGCTGCCCGTGGACTCGAACAGAATATACGTTACCGGGCTGTCAATGGGCGGATACGGCACGTGGGATATGGCAATGAGGCGTCCGGATATGTTTGCCGCGGCGATTCCCGTCTGCGGCGGGGCGGATACTGCGGAGGCAAAAAGACTCGCTGGGCTCCCGTTGTGGGTTTTTCACGGCGGGGCGGACAATGTCGTGCCGGTTGATTGCTCCAGAGACATGGTGAAGGCGGTGCGCGATTGCGGGGGGAGCGTGAAATACACGGAGTTTCCCGGGATAGGGCATGACTCGTGGACGGGTGCATACTCTGCCGCAGAAACGCTGGATTGGATGTTTTCACAGAGGCGGTGAAACATAACAGAACCGGACTATGCGGAAGTTTCGGATAAAATCGCCAACGAGGAAACATAACAGGATAACTCTTGTGAGAGTTGTTCTGGCGGCGGCGGCTTTTTGTGTGTACTGCGCTGTTTTTGCCGGAGTGTCCGCGTGGCTGTCCGGGGTTTTCAAGGCGCATCCGGGGCCGGCGTTTCTCAGGTTGGCGGCGTCTTTTTCCGCATCTGCGGCCGCTGTGCTGGCGGCGACAGCGGTGTTGACCTTTGTGTTCGGCCGTTTCTTTTGTTCGTTTTTGTGTCCATTCGGACTGTTTCAGGATGCGGTATCGGTATTGCGGGCGGGGAAACGAGGTCCGGGTTCAGACTATGCGGTTTTGAGGTATGCGGTTTTGGGGGCGGTGCTTGGCGCCTCCGTATGCGGTTCGGCGGCGGGATTTCTTCTTGTGGAGCCGTATTCCAATTTTGGAAGGATGGCGGCGTTTTCTTCCGGGGCGGTTGTTGTTTTTGTGCTGATAACGGCGGCGGCTGTTTGGAAGAAGCGTCTGTTCTGCGTGTCGCTGTGTCCGGTTGGAACCGTCCTCGGCTGTATTTCGCGTCATTCATTGTTCCGGATGCGTATTGCCGGGAATTGCGTGAAATGCGGAATTTGCGCGATGAAATGTCCTACGGGGTGCATTGACGCGGTCACTGGGACAGTTGACGGGGAAAGATGCATATTATGCATGCAGTGCATTGATGTGTGCAGGACCGGCGCGCTGAAGTACGTGCCGTCATTCAGCCGAGAGGGAATGGAGCCGCATCCGGATCAGTCGCGGCGCAGGTTCATAATTAAGGGGGCGGCAGTTGCAGCGGGCGCGGCGGCGGGCGCCGTCATTGCAAAGACTGCCGGCGGCATATTGGGCGGCAGGACGTCGGTTACTGGCGTTTTGCCGCCCGGGGCCGGTTCTATCGGGCGGTTCGCTTCGAAGTGTACTTCGTGCCAGCTCTGCACGGTCAATTGCCCATCGGGTATAATTGTGCCGGCGAGGTTCGGTATTGGTCCGGTCTCTGTGGATTTGTCGAAGGGATCATGTTTGTTCTCGTGCAACACATGTTCCCGTGTTTGTCCGACGGGGGCAATACGGCTGCTGGAGCTTGAGGAGAAACAGAGACTGAGGATTGCCTCTGCGGTGTTTAATGCCGGCGCGTGCATAGCGTTTCAGGAGTTTCAGGAAGGAACCAGATGCGGACTTTGCGCGAAGGCGTGTCCAACCGGTGCGTTTTCGCTGAGGAGCAACGGTACGCCGGTTTTCAGGAAGGATCGGTGTATAGGATGCGGAGCGTGCGCGGCCGCATGTGCGGCGAAGCCGCGTAAATTCATATCCGGCGGGGTGGAGGTGAACGCCGTCGTGATGGAAGAGATCCCGGAACAGACATTTGCGGCGCGTGAAAGCGCGCCCGGCGTGTGAGCGCTTGTTTTGAGCGCCGCTCTTCCTTTGAGGTGATTTCCGCGTCGTTCCGGAGTGTTGTTTCGGGGGCATGTCCGGTACGGGCGCATTCCTGCCGGATGGTTTGCCGGAGCGCGCAGCCATGCTCACCAGCGATGTTGTTGGCGGCGCTGTGCGGCGGGTTGTAGCAGCGGCGTCTGTTGGAATTGTACAGGATTTCGCCTTACCGTTCAGACAGCATTACGGAGTTTGTCGCCTTTGACAGGAGTTTTCCGCTATGCGCAGGTGATGTAGTCCCTGCCGGGTTTTCCCGTATGGATAAGACGCGGTTTTTAAGAAGGCGGCATTGGTAAAGGCTGCCGGGCTTTGTATATTATTTTCGGCCGCTGACCGCCCGTCTGACGGCCTGAAAGAAAGGCGCGGATGCGGCGGAGAATGTCGTTGGCGATTTTGTAAAATGTGCTTCGTTTATCGGTTTGAGACGCAGTTTTACTCTTTGCCGGAAATCGGAAGTTTTTTAGGCGCGGTTAGCCCGCATGTCGTCAAAGGAAATACCCCTCCGTTGGACACCTGTTTCCATGCTGTATATCATTCCTGCGGGTATGTGCGCCGCATTCTGCAGCTTTTCACGGGTTTGATAGATATGGAGTTGCCGCTGAACAGCGGTATGGACGTTATATTCTGCAACTTTACTGACTTTATTTTTTTTGTCAAACGCTTGACAAAACATATGTGCGCACATAAAATAGCCATCGGAAATGGGGGAAGTGATTTTATGTCTGGTATGGCGGATATTGCTGAAGAGGTTGGAGTTTCGGTGTCTCTGGTGTCCAAGGTGCTTACTGGGAGGATGGGAAAAAGCTCCGTTAGGCCTGAGCTGGCCAGACGCATAAAAGATTGCGCCGGGCGTATGGGGTATGTCCCCAACATTACGGCGCGCTCTCTTGTTAAGAAACGCAGGAATGTGATCGGCGTATTCTTTCAGCGTTACGGTCAGCCCGGGAGCGGGCTTGTGGAGACGGTGGTTTGCGAGTTATCGAAGGCGCTTTCCGAGAGAAGTCAGAGTCTGCTGCTGAAGTTTTTTTCGAACAGGGAACAGTTCGCAGAGTGTCTGAAAACAGCGCATAGAAGCGTTATGGACGGTGTTGTAATGGTCGGCCCTTTTTTCTTCGATCCGTCGCCTTATATGTACGCTCTAGCGGACAAAGACATTCCGCTGGCAAGTCTGTCGGACAAGGCTCCGTGTGCCGGTGCATCGAATGTGGGCGTGAGCCCAGTGGAAGTCGGGCGGCTGGCGGCGCTGCACCTTATAGAACGCGGGTGCAGGCGGATTGCGACGTTTCAGACGGAATTTGATTCCAGGAGGGCTCTCGGATACAGGATCGTGATGGAGGAATGCGGACTGAGCCAGATTCCGGAGTTGTCGATGACGACGAATGGATACGGTGCGGGAACCGCGCCGCAGCTCATAGAAGAGCTTCTTGACTCGGGAACGGCTTTTGACGGAGTGATAACCTGTTCGGATGCACAAGCCGCCGTTGTCCTGCGGGTGCTTTTGAGCAGGGGTGTGCGCGTGCCGGAAGAAGTGAAAGTCATAGGCGTGGATAATTCTCCGTATTGTGAGTTGTGTCCCGTGCCGCTGACGTCTGTTTCCGGCAGGGACGATTATCGCGCGGCGGCTGCGGTGCGGCTGCTGCTCCGGCAGATAGACGGAGGCGCTCCCGAATCAGTGTCGGTTGAGCCGGTTGTAGTTGCGAGGGAGTCGACGCGTGCGCTTTGATTCACTTGTGAAAGGGGTAGGTAAATGATGAGCAGACAGATAGAAGGGTCCGGGATTGAGCGGTGGCTTTGTGCGGCTGTGATGCTGGCGGCGGCTCAGGTATGTTCTGAAGGTGCGGTTATTGCCAGGGATTCCTTTCCGGATGCGGAAGGTGCGTACGGCGACGGTGTTTCTGTATACAACACGGATCCCGCGCATGATACGATTTACGGGTTTTCAGGCAAGTGGACTTCCGCATCGTCAACCAGTGTGTTTGTGGGTGCCGCCGAGGGCCTGGAGTATCCGGACATAATAGCGGCGGAGTCGTTTCCGGGTGCGATTGCGATAAAGAATACGACGGCCGGGCACACGACGGGGCGTGCGATATCGCGTCCTCTGGCCGGCTTTGAAGCGAGCGGGCAGCTTTATTTCAGCGTACTTATAAACGCTCCGGAAACAGCGCTCAAAATGCTGGAATCCGGACAGGCGTACGGTGTCGGGTTCGGTGTGACAGGTAAGCCCGGCAACAGCGATTCGGCGGTGCTTCCAACGGAAGGCGTATATGTGGGCTACCGCAAGGATGAGAGCGGAAGCAAGGGGTCGGTTGACGGCTGCGGGATTATTCTGCGTGCCGACGGTGTTAATACCGTGATTTTGAGTGATCCTGTCCCGGGCGAAACATATTTTGTTGTGGTGCAGGTTACGGGAGGCTCCGGGGACGCGCCGGGGGAGGTGGCTGCATGCGTGAATCCCGAGACTGCGGAAGATCTGAGCATGGATTCTCCTAAAGCGGCGGTGCTTCCATATACCGGGTCCATGGAATGGAAGTATCTGACGTTCAGCGGATTGTATGCGACTGGCGGAGCTGAAATGCGTTACGATGAGGTTATCCTTGCCGATACGCTTGAGGATGCGGTGAGTTTTGTTGATGAGAATATGCCGGTTTTTGTCGACTCCCCTGTAATAAGATACGACGAAACGGCGAAGGAGTTCGTATTTTCCGCGGGCTTGTCGAACGGGCACGGAGATTTGTACGCTCTGGTGGGGTATGAGCCGGGAGTGTATGTATATACGAACCTCGTGGTATCGGGAATATCTGCGGGAGAGAACGCAGAGACTGCGGCGGAGTGGCTGCCGGCAGATGCAGTATGCTGCTATGCAGCGCTGGTACAGAACGGAGAGTATTCGGTCGAGCTGGAGGGTGAACAGCCGGTGTATTCGGGCGTGATTTCGGCGGAAGCTGTATCGGATGGCGATGAAGACGGGCAGAAGCCGGGAGTGATCGATGTTGTGCGTGCCGGTACAGCGGAAGCGGTGAGCAGGGAGGTTGTTGTGGAATACACAGTGAGCGGCACGGCTCTTCCGGGTATCAATTACATATCGCTGCCCGGGACAATAACGATCCCGGCGGGGACGAACAGGGCGTCCGTGTCGGTGCGGCCGATGGTGGACGGGGCGAATCTGGACGATGTGACGGTAACACTGACGGTAACGGGAGCTTACAATGCGGTGGACGATAGTTCGTCGGCTACAATTACGATAAAGAGTGTGGATTTGCCGCAGGGAGTGAATGTGTGGGTCGCCTCTGAGAACGGCAATGCATCGGATCCGAAGAACTGGAGCCTCGGGCGTGTGCCCATATCCACAGATGACATATTGCTTGACTTCTACTCTGTTGCCGGGATGCGCTGGGATGCCGGTGAGAACGGTTTGCCGGCGAATGTGGCGTCGTGGACGCAGACTGCCGCATATACCAACAGGGTGGAGATACCGACGTCGTGCACGGGGGATTTTACGGCGTTTGTGATAGACGGCGATGCGGTGCTGGACGGCGGTGTATGGTGGCGCGCAGGAAACGGCGACAGCAATACCGCAAACGTGTGGCTGAACATACGTGCAGGCGGTAATTTAAGTGTGGGAAAAGACTTCCTTTTTGACGGCGTGAGTTACGGGTTTCCGAGGCGGTACGGTCCCGCGCCCGGCGGCGATGCAGGCGCAGGGAAGGGGGCGGCGCACGGCGGAATGGGCGGCACGGCGGACGACGGCACGTACGGGCGCGGTCCCTGCTACGGTGTTTTGAAGGAACCGGTTTCTCTGGGATCGGGCGGTGCGGCGTATTCGGTAAACGGCGGCGGCGCTGTCATAATAGACGCGGCGGGAAGCATTGTTTTTGACGGGAAAATCAATGTAAACGGCGACACGTCGGCATCGTATGCGGGCCCTTCGGCAGGGAGCGTCCTGATAAAGGCGGAGTCGTTTACCGGCGCCGGAGAAATTACGGCGCAGGGCGGTTTTTCGACGGGAAACAAGCGAAACGGGGGCGGAGGCGGAAGGATAGCGATTCACGTTCGCGGAGCGGGGAGCACGATAGACTCGTTTTTCGACGGTTTTACCGGTGTGATTTCGGCGAGCGGCGGCGATACGAAAAACGAATCGACGCCTCATTATCCGGGAGCCGCAGGCACGGTTTACATCGAGACGGCGTCCGATGCGGGGCGCGGGACACTGATCGTGGAAAATGCAGGCGGAGTGTGGACAAACACCAAGGGAGCGATCGTTGCGAACTACAAGGTGCGCGGAGATGCGCAGGTTACGGAACCGGTGTGGGATGTGTCGTCCGTGAGGCTTGCCAAGGCAGGGCGCATCGGCATTCCGGCGGGGACGGAACTGTGCGTTCCGGAATTTTCCGCGATAAGCGGCGATGGCCACACTCAGAACGCGATTGTGCTGATTGACGGCGGCAGGCTTGTTTCCGGCGTGCAGTACGAGAATCTTACGCTTGATGGTTACAATCTGGAGGTTCGCGGGACGAATACGTTTGACACGACTGTTAGGGTCAAGGCTCCCAACATGCTGATTGTGGAAGGGGAATTCTCTGCGGGCGGCCTCGTACTGGACGGGGAATATATCCCGAACGGCGATTACTCCGCGGATTCACTTGGGGAGCTCGTTGGCGGCGCCGGCATTATCCGAATAGTCGGAAGCAGGCAGAGCACTTTTATATTGGTTAAATGATCAGTACCGCACGGGGTCGTGCCCGTGCCGACAGCGGTCCGGGCAGTATGTAAACAAAAGGAAAAAAATGAAACTCAAAGCAGCAATGATGGTGCTCTCGGCTGCCGCTTCGTGCGCTTTCGGGGCAATAAAAGACACCGAATGGTGCGTGATAGAGACGCCGGATACGGCTTATCCGGGACAGGTCATAGAGGTCAAAGTGACGCTGAAGGAGGGCGCTGTCCCGCCGGGACTCAAGGTTTCCAATCATCTGCAATGGATGCGGAAGGAGGGTTTCGGGGGGATGCTCAGCTGGGTGCCGGGCAAAGATGCTGTTCCCGGAAAGACCGTTGTGTTCAAGCATAAGCCGTCGAATTTCAACGAAAAGATAAGCTCGATATCTCCGCTTGTTTTTCTTTCTCCGAACGATGACTTCAAATCAATGACGAAACGGGCGAACGGGTGCAATATTCTGTTTTTGAAGAGTGCGGAAGAGGCGAAAAAGGCGGAGAGCAGGATTCGTCCGTCTACGGTGACTTTCAAGAAGAGCTCCCTGCGAATAGACCCGATAACGAAAGAAGCTGGGGAGGGTGATGCGGTGAAGGTCGCCGTGCACTACGATCTTTCTCCTGAGGATAATTGGGGCGACGGGACGAAGATAACACTCATGCCGTTGGGGCCGTGGATTGACAACCCTGATGGGAAATACACGAAGTCCCGCGTTCATATCGGTGTCAAGGGACTTGGCAGCCGTACCGTGAGTGTGGAGCCGGGAAAGGGGACAAAGGTATTTGAGTTCAAGCTCGGAAAGCCGCACAAGTACAACGATCTCACCTGGATGGCGTATTATACCGGCGGCGACGGGAAGAAGTGGCCGTGGAGCGTACGCGGCGGGTCTTTGGATTTCAAAGTAGTTCCGGATGCGTTCGATCTCGCGGCTATGGCGCCGGGAGGCGTGTTTACATACGACGAAGTGCCCCGGATAAACATTGTGTGGGGAAAGAAGGCGAAACGCGGCGGGGAATACGAGATTTCTTTCAAGTTCACGGATTCTGACGGAAAAAGCGCCGGCGCTTCCGTCAGGACGGTGTCGGTTCCTGCAGACGGGTCGGAGACAGAGCTGGAGTTTCCGGAGATCAAGGCGAGAGGCGTTATACTTGTGGATGGCTCAATTGAGGGGCTTGGGACCGGGGATGCTGTGATTGCCAGAATTCCGAATCTGGAAAAGCGTATCGGTCAGGCTCGGACGCCGTTCGGGGTGACGAATGTGTCTACTCCGGAGGAGTCGGCCGTGGCGCGCAAGCTGGGTATGACTTACTGCCGTCATTTTGTCAACTGGTGTGATTTGGAGCCGCTGGAAGGGCAGTGGATGCTGGATAAACTCAACGGCAGCATAAATGCAAACAACGAGGCGGGGCTTGTTCCGTGGATATGTCTGGTGAAGCCTCCGTCATGGGTTTTGCCCGGGGATACGCACGGCGCCGGATTTGAGCCGTTTCCGTTCTGCCACGATAAGTGGGAGAACACGGCAAGGCATCTGGCGGAAACGTTCAAGGGGCGCATCTGGGGGTTTGAGTGGCTTAACGAGATTGTCCCGGGAAACAAAAGTTTGGTGCCGGAGGAGGATTACATTGACTTCTGCAGGATAGGGACGGAGGCGGTAAAGTCGGTGGATTCGGCGCTGAAGGTGCAGCTCGCCGGAGGACTTTGGCCGCGAAATTTCCGCACAGACCTGCTTGCAAAGGGCGTGGTAGAGTATATAGACGTGCTTCCGGTACATTACTCGGACCGCACGGGCGTACAGGAGGCGATACGCGACGCCGCCGCGGCCGGCAAGAGCCGTCTGGAGATATGGGACAACGAGTCTGCGCGCGGGCTTTCTGTCTGGGGAATGCCTGAGGCGGAGGCTCTTACCGGAAGCGTGGTGCAGTCGAAATGGGTGATGCGCAACTGGCCCGCGGAGCTCGCGGCGGGCGCCAGGTGTATTGTATATTTCGGCGGAAATGCGCAGGCGGCGGGCAACTGGACATACCTGCGTGATGCGGCAACGCCGCGCCCGGTGGCCGCCACTCTGGCGGTGCTTTCAGACAAAATCGGTCTGGCGCGTCCCGTTGGGACGACGGCAGTGAATGAGAATACGATCATGCATGTGTTTGAAGAGAACGGGCGCGGCATAGCGGTGGCGTCCACGATCTCGAGCAATGACGGCGACAAGGCGGTTCTCAGTTTTAACGCCGGTACCGGAAGCGTGGTTGTGACGGATTACAAAGGCGAGTCAAAGACGGTGAAAACCGAAAATGGCGTGCTGACCATGGAAGTGGGCGCCATGCCGGTTTTTATCGAAGGGTTCAGGCTTGCCGACGCTGCGGTTATGGCGTCGGTGTGGCTGAACGGACAGGACATAGCGTCGTACAATCCGATGGCCGCGGCGGCATCGAATGTGGATACAGACATACCGGTATGCGTTAAAAACACGCTTGCGGAGCCTGTCTCAGGGAGCGTCCGTGTAAATGTAAACGGCACGGATTTGGGCTCAGTGCAGAAGTTTTCGCTTAAACCCGGCGAGGACGCGTTTTTCAAGTTCGCATACAAACCCGGAGCGGAAGAGGGCATAATAGAAGCCAGTGTCTGTATGGAATGGGATTCGCCGGAAAAAGTTTCCGCTGAGAAGGCGTTCAGACTGGTTCAAATACGTGCGGACAAACTCGGTAACCTGCTTGAAAACGGCAATATGGAGGAGGGAGTCTCCGGGAAAAGTCCGAAGGGCTGGAATTCCAAGACGGCGAAAATTGTTGAAATCGGCGGAAAAGGTCCCGGTATGGAAGGCCATGCAATGGAGTTTTCTAAATCCGATGGGTGGCAGCATGCCATGCAGAGTATAGAAATTCCGGTTCCGGGGAAATCATATTTGTACACGGCCTGGGTTTGGAACGACAATATGTCTGCCGGGAGCAATCTGATGGTTACGGACGACAAAGGCGCGACGAAGTCATACTACACTCCGCATGTATTTTCGGCTCCTCAGAATACGGGTTTCTGGAGGCTTATGACGCATCGCCGTTCGGTCGGGGAAAATATTCGCAGGATGAGTTTTCAGCCTGTGGCAAAGGGCGAGGGCCGGTCTTTGTACGATAACATTCGTGTGACTATGTACGAAGGGACCGATTATGCCGCGGAGGCCGCAGAGCGCAAGACGGATATAGTAATAGACGGCGATCTGAGCGACTGGAAATTCAGTGAACCGATTCCGCTTCTGTGCGACAACCAGATTTCAGCTGAAAACGGTTATGTGTGGACTCCGGAGAATTTATCCGGCATGGCGGAATTCGTATGGGACGACAAGGCATTGTATCTTGCGGTGATGGTGAAGGACGACGTTCACGATGCCAGAACCACTGGAGACAAGACGGCTGAAGGAGACAGCCTGCGCGTTGCGTTTCATCCGATGAACCGTGCAGAGGGCGAGGACGGCAAAGCGTTCGAGTGGATCATTGGAGCGGCGGCGCCGGGCGGCGGCAGCGGCAGGCATACGCTCTACAGACCGGAGAGCAGGAGCGGAGGCCTTCGCTCCGGACATCTCGCGCGTGACTCCTCAGTGTACGAAGTGGCAGTGAAGCGAGATGGAGACATCACCTGCTACGAAGTGCGTATTCCCTGGTCCGAGACAGGGCTGTCCGGTGCGACCATCGGGACGAAGGCCGGGCTGTCCATGCAGCTCATAGACAGTGACGGAACTTCGGCGCGCGGCGTTATGACGTGGGGCGGGGGGCTTCGTCCGAATTGGAGTCCATCCCTCTTCGGCGTGCTGACGCTGGCGCCGTAACGGATAAATCTCCGGGGAAAGTGGTTTTGCCGGAGGTCGCTGCGTACGCAGTTTGCGGGAACAAGGGTTCCGGGTAATTAACGCCCGGGGCCTCTCGCGTTTTTTGCTGGGCGAAACCTGCAGGACGCGGCCCGCTGCGGGATTTTGTCAGGCGCAGGTGTAGAGGCGTGCTCTTCTGTAAACCTACGCACGGAGACCTTGTCCACGTGCTCCGATGCGTCAATGTGCCCGGCGTCAAGCTGCGCGTTGTAAGCGTTCAGGGACAGCCTGCGGGACGTGACGCCGGGCTTCTCAAGCATCGGTTTGCCGCTGGAATCGGTATTTTCGCAAAGCTGGTTGACTTCGTATGCTATTTTTACTGCCTTTCCCCCGGAAACGCTGTCTCTGTAGACCTTTCTTCCGGCATTGCCAGTTTGGGTCTAACTCCCGAAGACGGCAAATATAATTTGCTTGTTTTTCCTGTGCGGTTTTTCTTTACCTTCAAGAATTCTATCGAACAGATGCAATTCTTATCTTCCTCAAGCTCCTTCTGCGAATTCGGAGAGAATCATGTGTCCACGGCGCAATGGAACGTGGCATTCACGCGGTCGATGAACGGCTTTTATGCCTTCCTCGTCCCCTCTTGCAATATAGACGCCCGGAATTCTCAAATGTATGGTATATTGCCTGCATGGAAAACGGACATGTGGAATACGGCGGCAATTTTACCGGCGGCGTTTGCAGGACAGATGCCGTCATTGGCAAAGTAACGTATAAAAAAGGCGGATTCGGACACTGCGATAGCGCTGTGGTCGGAATTGCCGTCCGCTTATATTGTCTTCGGTGAAGAAATGAGCGTGCCGCCGGCGATCTGGTTTGCGGTGATGACCGCCGGGGAAGAGTCTGTCAGCCGCGTGACGCTTTCGGAAAGTGCGGTGGCAGAGTGGATACCGTACCGCGCGGATTTGTGGGTAGGAAGAGCCTTTTGGAGAGAGGTTTGTGGAGCATGTGCACAAAAGACGAAAAGAAGCGATGTCGGTGGGTAAATTTGGAAAACAGCCGTTATGTAAGATACCATGACGAGGAGTGGGGCGTGCTTGTGACCGATGAGCGCAAGTTTTTTGAGATGCTGCTGCTGGAATGCTTTCAGGCGGGGCTTTCATGGGAGTGTGTACTTAACAAGCGGGAAGCGTTCGCGGCGGCGTTTGATGGATTTGACGCGGAAAAAATATGTGCTTACGGAGAGGAGAAGTTTGCGGGACTTCTGAAGGATTCCGGAATAATCCGGAACCGGCTCAAGATACGCGCGGCTGTATCGAATGCTTCGGTGTTCCGCGCGATACAGCGTGAGTGGGGGAGTTTTTCGGAGTATTTGCGTCATTGGAGCGGCGGCATGGTAATTTACGAGACGGGGAAAACGACCTCGGGGCTGTCAGATGCGATTTCTAAAGACTTGCGCAGGCGCGGTATGAAATTCGTGGGTTCGGTTATTGTTTATTCGTATCTTCAGGCGGTGGGAGTGGTAAATTCGCATGAGCCGGGATGTTTCCTGTACCATGGCGAAAAGCGATGAACGTGGATTCGGGGATTGAGTTGTTTCGGCATGGCTGCCTGAGGAGGTTGCGGCGGATGCGGTATGCCGGATGGAATTTGCGCGAGAGCCGCGGTTACGGCTGTTTCGCAATTTTTACGGGGCAGCGGAGGCAGAAAATACTCAAAGTTAATGCGGTTCTGGCGGGTAAACATTTTGAAAAGCCGGTGGAATAATTTCCGACAGTTGCGGCAATTGCAGCGTGTCTGCCGCGAATTTCGGATGCTATACATGTGCTGTCCGTGCGAATATAGTTCCTGACGTCTGCTTTTGGTGTGTTGCTGCATATCCGATATAAAAGCCGTGTTGGGAACATATTTGCTTGAACGCAAGCCGCCTTTAATGTAAATTTGTGTAGTTGCTGTGCTAGGAGGGGTGGCGGAGCGGTTTAACGCGGCGGTCTTGAAAACCGTTGAGGCGCAAGCTTCCGGGGGTTCGAATCCCTCCCCCTCCGCCACTTCGGGAAAACAGGCTAAGGGAGCCGTGTTGCGCGTTGTCGTATAATTAAGTCCCGGGTGCTGTTTGGAGTTTCGTGAACGTTCGCGGCAAACGCGTCTTTTCTGCTTGATTTTCTTCTTGCCGGACATAGGTGGAATTATCTGCCGTCTCGCTTCGATACCTCCGCATGGGGCAGTGCATAGAACAGGGGAGGGCTGGAGCTCTCTATGCTTCGGCGGGGAGAATATGGGTGAATGCAGATGGAATTTGTGTGCGCGTAATGCCTTTTTTGTGCTTGAACAAGCATTCTCAACGCAGACCAGACGTATAATCCGTGTATTTGAAGGGGCGTGTGGGCAGAGAGGTGATGAAACTGCGGAATATTTAGGACGCTTCGGGTCGGTTGCGGATAGTGATTGTGCGGGACGGTGCAATTCCCCGTTGGCCATGTTACGCATGAGTGCGGCATCTTTCCGGTCTGAAACGGCTCATGGGCATAATTGACCCGATTCCGGACGTCAAGTCCGAGGTTCTCTGCTTTCAACGGCGGGACGAGACGAATTTCGAATAGCAGTATGAGAATCTGCTTTCCGGTGCAATTGCGAGCAGCCGTGCCGAACTGTTCAGCATCATGTCCGCATATAGGCAGCAGGGCTGTTTTCCTGCGTATATACATCCGCCGGGAGCTCAAATGCTGTTGCCTGGGATAAGTTTGTCAGGGCAGCCAGATGGGAACGGGTGTCCGCGCGGCGCGAGTTGGCGCGGAAGTTAAAAAGGACCTGCTGCGGTGTGGCGAATCACCCCGGCACTGTGCGTCGATACAG
>CASEAR010000060.1 GCA_949285835.1 uncultured Verrucomicrobiota bacterium
CATTTCAGCAGAAAGCGAAACATCACTGTTTTCCAAGAAGGATCTGCCCGCATGGCGGCAATGGGAATTGAATTGCACATCTTTTTGCCGTTTCTTTTCATGTCTGTAATCCTTCCTGCTGGCATGGACGCTGCAATCTGCGATTTTCAACGTGCTATTTTTATGGCGCCGGGGTTGACTTTGACAGTATATGCTGTTATTGTATCTACGTAGAATCAAGAAAGAGCGTATGTCCGGTGTGTTGTCCCTCTCTACGTGAGACACAATGCGCGACAGGCGCGGAATGTATTGGTCTGGCGGCGGGGGAGAGTCGGAAGTATGCAATGTGAAACCGGGCGGCGCCGGCATGTCCGGTAAGAGTAAGATGAGAGTCAGTCAGGCACAATTGGCGCGTGAGCTTGGCGTTAGCCAGCGTACAGTGTCGTACGCGTTGAACGGCAGCGGGCGTATACGGGATAGTCTGCGGCAGCGCATATTGGATGCGGCGGAAGATTTCGGGTATCGGCCGAACAGATTGGCGGCTGGATTGCGCGGTTCGAAAACCAGATCTGTCGGAATCGTGTGGTCTTTTGTCAATCCGTGGACGGAGGACTCCGGCATTGCTCTGGAGGTTGTAAAGCGCTTTCAGCTTGAAGGTTTTGCGGTGTATCAGGCGCTTCACGACGATGATGTCCGAATATTGTGTAGCCGGATCGACGATCTACTGGACCGGTGTGTAGATGCTCTTGTGGTGCAGGCGACACCTTCGCAGCTTTGTTCTCCGGATGTGCGCCGCCGTTTGTCGGCGGTTTCTTCGGTGACTGTCTGTCGTGAATACATACAGAATTTGAAGGCGGATCAGGTGATTCATGCGAGAGATCCGGCGATATTTGAAGTTGTAGATTACCTGTGGGCATCAGGCCGAAGAAGACCTTGTATGGTACTGTCGATGGGAGAGGAGTCAAATCCGCCGAAATACAGAGCATTTGTGAAGCGATGGGAAGACCACGGTGTGGCTGAGACGAAGGAAATGCTTGTGGACATGACAGCAGCGGAGGCCCGTGACAGCACTTGCTCCGTTGATTCGGGGCCGTCGTACGAGGAGCACGGCGTTAACCACCGGATTGCCTTTGCGTCGAAATTCCCTGACAGGACGCCTGTGGACTGCGTGTTCTGCTTCAATGACATGGGTGCACTTTACATGATGCGCGAGCTTGAAGATCGCGGGCTGCGCATACCGGAAGATGTGGCAGTGGTGGGGTTCAACAACAATCAGGCGGGGGCGGCGTGGCGTCCTGCGCTGGCCAGCGGAGACCGGCGTCAGGCGGAGGTTTCCGGGGCAGTGATAAGGTTTCTGGAACGACGGCTGGAAGACCCGGCATCACCATTTGCCAGAGCGGATATTCCGATGAGGTTCATCTGGAGGGAATCCGCTGGACCGTTTTTGCCGGAGATGCTCACGGAATCCGGCAATATCAGGGAGAAGCAGGATAGCGGCAGTAACTGAACAAAACGGGGAGGGGGCGAAATGGAACATACGGAGTGCGGGGCGCCGTACGCAGTTGTCAGGACATTGTCAGCCGTACTGACGGCGGCTTTCTGGTCTGTTTTAAATGTATGCGCTGCAGATGTGCGTGTATGGACAGGGCTGGGCGGAAATACGCTCTGGGGAAATGAGACGAACTGGCTCGGCCGGGCGGTTCCGTCCCGGGGCGATTCCGTTTTGATCGACGGAGACGGCAGTATCGATTCGGAAGTCCTTTTTGAACTGAAGGGCGGGACAAACGTCGTCTTGGACTCCATCTCTGTGAGTTCGGGCGACAAGCTTTCGCTTCGTCCGGTATCACAGTCGAGCGCATCATGCAGCGTGACAAATCATGTGTCCAACGCCGGTGTGATGTATCTGGGAGGCGCCAGAACTTCGTCGTCTCATGGACGGAATTTCAATATGACGCTCGTTGTGAAGGAAGGCTCTGTTTTCAATGGGGAAGGAGGGGAAGTTTTCTTCGACTCATACACGAGTTACAGGCGCAGCACGTCGAAATACCGCCTGACGGCGTCCGTAAAGAACAACGGAAACATAAGCGTTAGAAACCGCTCATCCGAGGGCGGCGGAAAAGTCTGCGTGGGATTGGACGGCGACGGCGTGTGCGAATTTGAAAACAATGGGATAATCTCTCTGGAGGGCCGCGGAAATCTCGGCGGGACGGGTATGATAGGCAACAACACATGGGCGGTAATGGGGCCGGAGACAGGGGTGAGCCTGCTTAAACTTTCCGGGACAGGAGAACTCCGTCTCCAGAGTTCCCTCGGGACAGACAAATCATCATACGCGATTCTTACAGGCGTCGGCAAAAATACATCTCTGGAAAACGGGCCTGATCATACGATATCCGGATGCGGGTATCTGGGAGTTTACATGTCGCAGGGCAGATCCGGCAACACTATGACGGTGAACAGTTTTTCCTCGATAGTCAACAAGGGGTTTATAAAAGCGGAGTGTTCGGACAAATTGTCAAGCCTGTGTGTCGGGGCATCCGGAGGCGCTATAACGAATGCTGCAGTGGGGCGAATGGCGTCGTCCGGCGGGGCGGGAACGGTACTCAAAATCGGCAGCGATTCCGCCAGCGGACTTTTTTTCAATGCAGGGGTGCTTGAAGCGAGGACCGGCACAACAGTTTGTTTCGCGTCCAATGTTGTTTCGAGGCTTGACGGGACGATTCGCGGCGGCGGAGCGTTTTCCGGCGCTTCGGATATCGTGTTTTCTTCGGCCAGAATTATGCCTGGGGACTCCGAGAATGAGGATTGTACCGGAGAATCCACGGTCGGAGTTATGAGCATAGACGGAAATGCCGCTTTTTCTGAGGACACAATTTTGTCGGTTGATTTCTACGGCAGCACGGAAGGCGTTACCGTGCATGACGCCGTCAATGTGTCCGGTTCGCTTACTCTGGATGGGATTATTGAGGCTGATTGCGTCGGGCGCGTTCAGGAAGGGGTGCCGTATCCGATTATCACTTGCGCCCCGGGGATGCTCTCGGATGCGGGAATCTCGGTGCGGGCGCCGTCGGGTTCCGCGTGTCCATTGATTGCCGCAGATGTTGATACAGGCGTTGTGAGCCTGATTTTCCCGAAAAGGGAAACGCTCATTACGGTGTTTTAGACCGGCGATATCGACGGAAATTCAGGCGTCTTCGGGAGATTTTCATGCTGTGCGGACGCTGCCTGCAAACATAGCTTTTGAAAGGAATATTCATGAGTATGCGTAATTTAAGGTTCTGTGCACTGTTGCTGCTGTTTTCCTCATTTCAGGCGCTTGCTGAGCAGGAATGCAATCTTCTCGTAAATCCCGGATTTTCCGGCGGGCATACCGGCGGATGGACGGACAGGTCTTCTGCGGCGCAGGACGTCGGGACAGAAAGCGGCGGTGATTCCCGGGGCAATGTCTTAAGGGTGAAAATCATCAGGGACGGGGGAAAGTCTCACGGGCAGATTGTGCAGTTTGTCAAGGCACGTCCGCAGACGGCTTACAAGGTGAGAGCGGAGGTTAAGGCGGACGCGCCGGGAATGGCGTATGTGCAGGTGAAGGAGATGAAAGGACGCTCCGAAGGCGCGCGTCTGTCTACCGGCGCGAATAAGGGTTCAGGGGAATGGGAGACATTGGAAAAGGAATTTACCACTTCTGGCGGTACGACGGCTCTTCAGGTACTCCTGCGTTTCCGCATGAATTCATCGTGCATCGGAAAGAGCGTGTGTTTCGCGCAGCCACTGCTTGCCGCACTTGACGGCGGGGACGATCCTCCGCCGCCGTATGTGCCGCCACAGCCGGTCAAGCCGGTTGTCGCCGCACCAGGAGCGGACGGATATGTTACGCCCGAAGGGGCCGGACGCATGGACGGGTCGGATTGGGACAACGCGTTGGCCGCATCGCGCGGCGGACTGCAGGCTGCGTGGGATCGTGCCGGCCCCGGCAATACTGTTTACGTGTCGGGAGGTGAATACGGAGCTTTGACGCTGCACATGAAGGACGGCGGAGCCGGGACGAATTTGATGAAACGATTGAAAGGCGTCAGCCGTGATGGGTTCAGCCGTCCCTCATTTAACGGGACTTGGAAAAGGGAGAGGCCGGAGCGCGGTCCCGTTTTTATAACGATGGAACCGGGTGCGTCGTTTATTGAAGTATCCGATATTGAAATACACGGCTATAAGGGAGTGATTTTGGCGAGGGGGCCCAACAGAGGGCTTCGTATAAAAAAAATCGACGTTACAGAGTGCCGCGATGCTTTCTGGTTCGATGGCGGTGCGATAGCGGGGCTGCCGGACAGCGGCTCCGGGGATATAGAAATTGACGGATGCAGGGTAGTCCGGTATACAAAACGCGCATTGCGTACTATGGGAGGAATAAACGGAATGCGAATCCTCAACTGTATAGCAGACGCCGGCGGAAAGGATTTTGCCGTAGAAGTTTTTCCCGTCGGGTTCCATATTCTCGGGGACTACGGCAAGAAGAAAAGCGGAGTGAAGGACAGAAACATCATTTTTGTCAATTGCGAGTCTCGCGGCAATTGGCATGACGCCGGGCAAAAATATTGGAATGCGGACGGATTCGCTGCGGAGCGGGACACTGAGAATATTACATTTGCGCGATGCCGCGCGTTTGGGAACACTGATGGCGGATGGGATGTGAAATCGGCCAATCCAAAGTGGATCGATTGCGTTGCCATCGGAAACAAAAGAAATTTTAGGGTATGGGCGCAGCCCGAAGGATGCAAGGCGATTTTTGAAAACTGTCTTTCAGCGTATTCAAAAGATTATGGAGCGCTGGGGCACGATGCCGGATTCTGGATACAGGGCGGCGGGGATACGGAGCTGATCCGCTGTACTTCGTGGATGGACAAGCTGCCGCTGGCCGTAGAAACCAAGGATGGGGAACTTGTTTCCAGACTAGGCTTGAAGGAATGTCTTTTTGGCGGGACAGAGTCCGGCGGGGCGTTCCGTCTGGACGGCAGAGTGGAGATAGACGACGGGACAAGCGTGTCGGGCAGCCGTACAGACGAAGAGATAAGGCTAAAAGATCCGACCCCGGTCATGGGGAATGTGGGAGACAGATTTGACAGTGTTTCGCATCCGGACAAGGGTTTCAGAAACAAGTAATGGCCGGAATGCGGAGGGAGCCTTTGATTCGGCGGTGCAGACGCAAACATGGAGGTGTTGCCGTCAATTTCGAACAGACGGCGGCGCGCGGAGCATTTGCGTGATGGTTGCGGGTCCAGTGCGTCCGGCTGCGGATATCCGTCGAATGTACGGGACGGCGTAGCGCGTCTGCCGTGGGCGCATCTCGGTATGTGCGGTTTTTGATTGACCGTTCGGCAGGCATAAAAAACATCCTGCGGCTGGAGGGGGTGTCCGGCATGCCGCAATCCCCAGAGTTTTGTGGCATGAAGCTGTGAGGAAAGACGGAGTCTCTGCATGAAGGAGATTTGCCATGGCCTTGTGCCTCTGAATCCGGCCTTCCGTTTCTTCGGACACATAAAACACAAACCCCTCCGAACGTGCTGTGTCCGGAGGAGTTTGTCTGGAAGTGTTGGTTTTGATCAAAATGCGCTCCCGTCGCTGTGCGGGACGCGCACTTCTCAGCGTACGTTGAAGACGACGGTGAAGGTCTTCCCGGTAGCGCCCAAAGAAAATACGACAGTGGTTGTCCCTCTTGAGAGGCCTTCGAGTTCGATTTCCGCCTTGTCATGTCTGAACGGCCATACTCCGTCCCGATCATGCTCGATTTTTACGCGGCAAATGTTTGAATCATATTCCGAAACGGTCCAGAAAAGATTTGAGTCTGCGTCTTCCTCTAGTTCAAAGTCTATGTCGTCACTAAGCGGCACATTGGCATAATACGCGGCAGACCCGGATATTTTCTTCATAGAGAAATATTTTCCGTCGATAAGCATCTGTGCGGCAGCCGGGACAACAGCAGGAGCCGGAGCGGGCTGAGGCGCGGTCTGAACCATGGGCTGAGGCGCAGGAGCCGGAGCGGGCTGAGGCGCGGGCTGGACGCTGGCGATGCTGCGAGTTTTGAACTCCGCATCAACCTCTGCGAAGGTTACGGAGGAGTTGTCCGCAGAGGAGAGAAACACCCTGACAAACTTAACTTCAGGATTTGTTATGGGGAATTCGTATTTGACGTCCGTCCACACGGCAGAGACATCGTACATTACAGACCCGCCGGGCAAACTATTTTTTGCGGCGTCAAATGCTGCATATCCGATAAAAGCATTCCCGGTTCCCTTTATTTCAGACTCAATCTCCAGAACGTTGCCCATGACGGGGAAGAAGTCGGAATAAACGGACTTGGGGCTTTGTGCGGACGCCGTTATTTCCACCGCGAATTCATCGTGGTCGTCTCCGGCCACAATTTTTGTGGATCCCGCGGCTGTGTCTGCAACCCATCCGGGAGCAATCGCAGCGCCGGGTGCCGCTCCGCGGAAATCGCCGTTGAGTTTCAGGTCATAGTCGTTGTCCGCAACGGCAGCGGCGGCTCCCGCGCATCCGACAACAAGCGCAAATATAAGTTTTCTGTTCATGGTAGTTTCTCCTTTTCCGGCGGCTGCGCCGGAACATTTTTTATCGACCAATATAACCGGACTGTGCTGTGTATTGTATTTATGTGGTTTCGGAAAGTAAAGCGCCGTTACAACGCCTGAGGCAGGCGTTTCGTTGTCCCTTATTTGCGGGCGGTGTGCAGTAACTCGGGCTTCCGTTGTGCATCCGGTATTTCGCCTTCAAAAGGGATAACGCCCGTACGGTAAGTTACCGCACCGTTGAATCCAATTGGAAAATTTCACGGGTTCTGTTCAGAATCGCCCCCTGACCGCGATGTGGAATGTACGCGGGTCTCCGACGTAGCTCTGGTAATAATGCCGGGTGGACGAGAAATAGTCCTTGTCAAACAAGTTGTTTATTCCCAAACGCAAAGACCATTTTTCGGATCCTCCGAAATTGGAAAGCGGCAATTCTGCGGATATATCGACAACCGTGACCGAGTCGTAAAAATAATCCGGGCCGAGATACTCGCCGCGGAAAGTTGCGTCGTATCCATGTTTGTACCGTATTCCCATCCCGAGTTTCAGGTCTTTTATGCGTCCGGCCGACATAGTATAAGACGTTTGGAACGTGATTGCGTGCGGCGGCATGGAATCATAGTGTTTTTCCCCGGCGTCAAACCTCTTGTTGTTGTATGCATAACCGGCGTAGACTGTCCAATTGTCGCTGATATTCCCGGAAAGGGAGAGCTCGACTCCGTTGTTTTTTTCGCATCCCCTGGTGGTGTAGTATCCGGTTCCCCCGTCGTATTCCGGGGTGTTTTCCTGGGTTATGTCGTAGTAAGCCAGAGACAGCCAGAGGGTCCCTACGGGAGAAAACCTGACGCCGGCCTCCCATTCGTCGGCGTTCCACGAAGAGTCAAGTTCTGTGTTTTCGGAGCTCATGTAGCCGAAATTCGGAGCCTCGGTTCTAGACAGGTTGCCGTAGAAAATAAGATTGTCCATTGCCGCAACAGACAGTCCGATTCTCGGGCTGTACGAATCCGCGGTATTGCCCAGATTGCTCTCATGCCTGTCTGCCCTGATTCCGGCAAGCGCGTTTACGATCCCCCATTCCACATACTGCTGAACGGTTGCCCCGACCCGGTCGAGCTCTCTGGACGACGGAGTGCCTTTGGGCAGGTAATAGAAAGTATCTTTTGTTGTATCCGTTCTGGATGCGCTGTATGAGAATTTGTCCGTCTTCATATAGTCGGCCTGAAGCATCGTCGTATGATGTGTATTCAGGACATCGTACTGAGCGGTGGATCTTCCGTATACGCTCCAGACTTTATCGTGGCTGTCGTTCATGTTCTGCTCGTACATTGTCAGGACGGGTTTTCCGGACTGCGACGCGTATTGCTGAGCCGACAGATGTTCGAACTCAATGTCGGACGCCAGGAACGCGCCTCCGGCTCTGAATTGCCACACGTCTGTGGCATCCCACTCCGCATAACCGCTGATGCTGAAGGCAGAATATTCGTCCCTCAGGTCCAGTCCCAGATCCTCGGGAGGGTAGCTGTCCCAGCTGTATGGTGCGAGCGGCTTGCCTCTGTATGTGGGTATTCCCTGATAGGCCGGTGAATCCAGATACTGGAAGGTTGTGTTTACAACGAAGCGCAGGCGGTCCGATTTCTCCCAGAGGAACGACGGCGCCAGGAAGATCGAACGCTGGAATTCGTTTCCGTAGGGGAGCCAGAAATCCCGCCCGGTCTCGATGCTTACGGGAATGCGAATGTAATATCCGTCGCCCAGCCGGTAGTTGGAGTCCCCCGTGAACCTGTATTGCTGGGAGTCTTTGCCGAATCCTGCCGAAAAATTCACGTCAGTGAAGTCCTCCATGGGATCGGGCTTTTTTTGTATCATGTTTATGGAACCGCCGGCGCCATACGCTCCGAGAGTGGAGGTTTGTCCGCCTATAAGCGACCCTATCGGGCCCTTTACAATTTCGATTCGTTCAAATGCGTTCGGGTCTATAAGCATACCCATTCCGGACGTCAGCGGCACGACGCCGTCCAGTGTCGGGGAGGAGCCGGATTTTCCCCTTATCGTATACTGTCCTGCGGTTCTGTCCAGAAGTGATTTGCCGCCTCCGTAGACGCTTGGATTGCTGAAGAGCAGGTCATGCAGGTCTCCGGCGTTCTGTTCCCGGATAAAATCCTCGGTCATTACATCGACGCTTACGGGAACCTTTTCCGGTGCGACAGGGAAAAAGGTGGACGATACGACTTCGTCCGTCCGGTATTTGGACACCCTTGATCCCTCGACGAGGACGCTCCCAAGGTCGTATGTCTCCGGGTCGGGCGTTGTTGTTTGCGCCGGATTTTCCGCATAGATTTTGAGTACGGCAGACATGCAGAGGGCGGACAGCAAAAAGGTTTTCCATGTTTCCATTTACTTTGTTTCCTGTTGGTTGTTCGGTTTCGCATTGGAGCTTCCCCGGAGGGCGTCTTCTGGAGAATGAAAACGGATGCCGAATCGATAAGGTTCGGACGGCGCAAAAAAAGGCCGCGTCAGACGGGCGTGCATCTCCGTGCGGGTTTCGAACTTTACAGCCGGATACTGCGTTTAAGGGAGAGAACGGTGTTCACGAATAGTCATGTTCCGGATATAATCATCAGGAATGATCAACAGCTGCGAAACGGTACACATATCATGCATCAGTTTTACATAGCATCATTGTCTTCTTTGTCAGAAAATTTTTCCAGCGTCATGTCGCGCGGCGGGCCGGTAATGTGGCCGCTGCTTCTGTGTTCCGCGGCTGCGCTGGCGGTTGTGGCGGAACGTGCGTTCGTTTTCGCCATGTGCGCGTATCGCGACGCCAAAGCGGGTGATAAACTCGAGGAGGTGTTTGAACTCACGGCGCGCGGAGATTTCGCCGCCGCTGTTAAACTGGCCGAAACCGCCGGGCCCATGGGCGAAGTGATCGCGGAGGCCGCCGCCAAAGCGGAGTCCGGCATAAATGACGCGCTGGAATCGGCGGGGAACGATTTCATCGCGAATTTAAGGCGTCATATGCCGCTTCTTGATACGGTCATCACATTAAGTCCGATGCTCGGGATTCTCGGAACCGTGACCGGGATAATCGGATCGTTCAATCTGCTGGATCTCACCGGCACTTCGGACCCGGCGGCCATATCCGGCGGAATTGCGGAGGCGCTGATAACAACTGCCGCCGGGCTGGCCATCGCGATTGCCGTTCTGGTGCCGTTTAATTACTTCAGGGCGAAGCTTTCAGACTGGGCGTCAAAGACTGATCGCACTGCACGCAGGTTTGCCGCGGCATATATGAAGGGTACTGGCAATGCGGATTGATACGGGTTACGAGAACAGCGGTGCAAGAGTTGAGATGACCCCGCTGATGGACGTGGTTTTTCTGCTTCTTGTGTTTTTTATCTATGCGGTCGCCAGAATGACAACGGTCTCCGCGGTGTCTGTATCTCTGCCCGAAACCGATTCGGAGCAGAGCCCGGGGAGGCATGAGATTGTGACTTTGTGCTCCGACGGAACCACGTGGCTGGACGATGAACAGATTCCCAGAGAAATTCTTGCGGACCGCATCACGGCTCACAACAAAGGGCTTCCCATTCTCATCCGGGCAGACCGCGACGTCCCCATCGGATTCGGGCTTGAACTGCTGTCGGACCTTCGGAAGGCAGGGCTTTCGACCGTCGCCTTCCAGACGTCGCTGCCGGAATCCGCGGTGGGGATACCGGCGGCAGAGAAACAAGAGAAATGATAAAAAGCGGAAAATCGACAGCTTTAATCCGTGCTTTGTCGGCAATTTTTACTGTTGCTGTTCATGCAGCGGTGTTTTCCGTGTTTTCGTCCGGCGTGGACTTTGATTTCAGTCCCGTGCAGCCTTCGGCGACGCGTGTCATAATTCTGCCCCCTCCGAGTCCGGCGCCGGCGGAATTGGAAGAACATGTTTCGGAACCTGCTTCGCCGCCGCAGACAGTTCCTCCGATTACTCAGAAGGAATCTCCTGTTAAGGTGCCGCCTGAGCCCGAGCCTGAGCCCGACCCTGAGCCAGAGCCTGAGCCCGACCCTGAGCCCGAGCCCGAGCCCGAGCCAGAGCCCGAGCCAGAGCCTGAGCCCGAGCCAGAGCCTGAGCCCGAGCCCGAGCCTGAGC
>CASEAR010000061.1 GCA_949285835.1 uncultured Verrucomicrobiota bacterium
GCGTCATTTATTTTTTCGATCAGACTGTTTTATGCTTGGCAATATGATGGATATCTTGCGCCTTCATCCGCATGCGGTACGGCGTCTCACTCAACTCAGAACACATCGATCTTGCCGCCAACACCCACGCATAAAGGGCCTGTGTCATGCTTCACCGGGTAGTACGCCATCTTTTCCGAATTTTTTTTGTATTTTATTGAGAAAGACTTCCGCGGCTTTCGAAAATACCTGATACTTTTTCCAGACGATACTCGACCCGGACTCCAACAGCGGGTCAAACGGTCGGAAACAGAGTTTGCCGTTGGCAATGCGGCTTCCTAGTTCCAGTGTGACTACGCATCCCAGTCCTCTTTCCACCAGAAGCGAAGCGTTGTATACGAGGTTATGAACCGCCACAACGTTGAGTTTGTCAAAATTCCTGCCAAACCATTCGGCGTATGGATTACGCACAGATTTGTTGCTTAGTGCGAATCTGGAACAGATAAGCGGCAGTCCGTACAGGTCTTTTCTGGTTACTGACTTTTTTTTTGCCAGTTGGTTGTCGTTTCTCATCAGTATTCCCCATCGATCCTTCACCGGTAGTGTAATTCTATCGTATTTTGCAATATTTACAGGGTGGAGCAGAATTCCAAAATCAAGCAGGCCATTGTCAAGTCGTTCCATTACATCGCTTGCTGCTCCGGTATATAGGTGTACCCGAACATCGGGACACTCTTTATGAAGGTCGCTGATCACATCTGCCATGAGGATCATGGCGTTGCTTTCTCCGCCTCCGATGTAAATTTCTCCTGCAACGTTTTTCCCTATCGAATTAAATTCGTCTTCGGTTTTTTGAACCATTGCCATAATTTCCTCGGCTCGCTTCTGCAGAAGTATCCCTTCAGGAGTCAGTGTGATGCAATGCGATTCGCGGTTCAGCAGTTTTTGACCGAGTTCCTCCTCCAAATCCATGATTTGACGTGAGAGCGTCGGTTGTGTGACATGGAGATATTTTGCCGCCCCCGTAAAACTGCCTTCCTGCGCTACCGCAAGAAAGTATCGCAACAGTCTGAGTTCCATACGTTTGTTTTCCTTTCCTTCATTACCATACCATGTGCTGCAGTACTTTCCAAGCATGAACCGGTACAACGGACATGAAACGGTGTTTCTGGCGAACAAAGTCTGTATACAATGTGATACATCGGTAAATGAGGGGTGCGAGTGGTAGCAGACCGGCGCGTTTGCATCGCTGCTTTGTCCCGCGGATTATCAGTGGCCGGATTGGGGTAATGTCTTCAAATTTTTCTGTTCGTGAGGTGGCTGTCTTCGGTATAATTTCGCGTGAGAAAGTGCTGTCTACGGCGTTCAGTCAATCGATGGCGGCAGAACGTTTTGCGAAACGTGTCGCGGTTTGTATTTATGTATTTTTTACGGCGTACTTGCAGCATCTGTTCTCCTATGATACCCTGAGATGTAGTCATCAGTCGCCGAGACTGAGTTTGCGTACTGTATATTTCTTGACCATATTGACATGAACAACAGACAGATACTTGAAATAGCCATGCGGCAATCTGCGTGTGACAGCAGCTGCTCAGCGGAGGATTTTCTTCGTTTTGGAAACAAGGTAGTCATTTCCAAGGCAAGTCCGATGGCGCGGAAGTACTTGGAATTGCCGTTTTTATGCGACCTTACTTCCTATGGAAACAATATTGTTGCTTCGGTTTCTGCGGAGTTGGAGGAAATTGTGCGTTCGTACATTTCAAAGTATCCGGTGGAACATTGTTTCGAGACTCCTAATCTTCATGCATTTATGGACGTGTTGCGGCCGTTCGGGTGCAGCGTTTGTTTCATGGCGGAATATTTCTTGCCGGACGTTGATATAATTTCTAGACAAAAGTGTGAGTTTACGACCAGGATACTCTTCAAGGAAGACTTTTCCGGACTATATTTGCCGGAGTGGAGTAACGCATTATGTGATAAACGCCGTCAGAATGATATTCTGGCAGTGGGCGCTTTTGATGGCAGAAGGCTTATAGGCCTTGCTGGATGTTCTGCAGACTGCGATTCGATGTGGCAGATCGGCGTAGATGTGTTGCCGGAATACAGACGGCGAGGCATTGCGGCGGCGCTGACTACACAGTTGGCCGTCGAGTGTTTGAGTCGCGAGATAGTTCCTTTTTACTGCAGTGCATGGTCAAATTTGAAATCAGTGCGAACCGCAATTAAAAGCGGCTTCCGCCCCGGATGGGTTCAGTTGACAGTGAAGTCTGATGAGTTTATCTCCGAAATGAACAGAACACATTCCTGATGCGGAATAATAACTGGTTAGGCAATAATACGGCAGAACGGCAGCCTTGTTTTCAGGGATCCTAAGGTCTGTTTTTCGGGGGTGCAACTGCCGGACTTGGGGGGGAGAATTCTCTCTGAAAGCCTTTGACATTCCGTTTTGTGTTTCCTGACGCGGCTGTTTGCTGACTGCAGAGTCTGAAGAAGCGGAAGACGGAAAGTATATGCCGTTCGCTTGTTCGATGAAAAACGTCCAATCCATGCACATCGCGAGATGGGCGAAAAAGGACTTCGCAGGCATAGCTGTACTGATTCTGCCAGCTTTTGTTGCTCGGAAAAGTCCCGTTCGTTAAACCAAAGCCTCACTTCTGGAAAAAACGGTCATGTGTTCCCTGGCATGGGTCAAACGCGATTGCGCAGTCCACGTATGTTCATTCAGACAAACGACAGGATTCAGGCAGGTCAATCAATTCCCGTCGGGAAAAGCAAAACATATGGCGGAGGGGGAGGGATTCGAACCCCCGGTGGGATTGCTCCCACACTTGATTTCGAGTCAAGTACATTCAACCAGGCTCTGACACCCCTCCTGATAAAAAAACTTTGATCATGATATCATATCGTACTCATTAAATCAAATACATTTTCTTTTTATGGGAAACGCGGAAAAGTCAAGTGTGGAAGGGAGTCTCGGTGGTGGGCAAAGTGAGCAAAGGGACTAAACTCTTCCTTTCCGCCATGAGGTCGGGAATCCAAAAAAAGTGTGCACCCGCTTCCATTGTGTGATCAGGTAAAAAGGAAGACCCCACGAGAGGAGAGTACAGTATACATCACATTGCGCAGAAACATCTGGTTTCGCCTGACGGCGGAGGGAAAAGGTGTGCGTTGTGCCATAAAAACGGGCACCAAACGATGAAACGGCTTTATGACCTTGTCAGGTGATACGTCAAATACTTGGCATTGTACAATGGTGGCATGAGAAGAAAGGCAGCGGACGAATATTCAGGACAACAACGCCGCGCGTTATTGCATGCTGAAGTCCCGCTCTGCAAAGAAACGACCGTTGGATGAGTTTTGCGGCGTGACAGACTGCGAATGCAAGTATTCAAATAAATCGCTTCGAGGAACTCTGCGATTCCGCGAACCTTTCTGGCGAGGATGGCGCGTAGTGTCAAATGCTCAGTTCTTTGCTGCTGACGCGGGCGAAGTCCGTTCCTTCTGGGAATCATCTTCCATAAAGGCGGCTGCAGTTCTCGATTTTGCCTTTTTCATAAGAGATGCAGCCATGCATACCCCTTGCTTTTCAGGGTGTTCTCAAGCTTTGTCCGGTTGAGAAATTCGCAGCTGTTGTACGCAGTAGTGGACAAGGTGTTAATGCGAATGCCTCGGTTGCGAAGGCGCTTTAAAGCGCGGATGGCTTCGGAGTGGGATATGGCATTATCAAGCGTCTATCAAATGCGTAAATGCTTATAATGTCGGGCTTGATGGAAGGAGCTGATAGGATGTATAATGAAGAGGTTTCGGAGTTGTTCCGGATACAGTTGATCAGACAACAATCGAGGTGCATATAATGATTAAACTTGACATATGCCAGGGGACGACGTGTTATGTCATGGGTGCTGCCAAACTTGCCACACTTGTGAATTCGTTGCCGGATGACTTGAAAGATAATGTTACAGTCCGAGGCATAAGATGTTCCGGGCACTGTAAAGACGGAGCTTATGGCGACGCACCGTATGTAGTGATTGATGGAGTGGTGCATGGTTCCGCGACATGCGAATCTGTGATACAGTGGCTTCGTGAAAGGGCTGCGGAACTTTCCTCTGCAAAGTAATCGGGACGTCTCTATGCGAAACAGCAATGAAGTTGACCGCGTAAAAATGCGGGTTATGAGCCAGGTCGCCGAGGCTCTTTACAATGGTGATTTTTCGGAGCTGGACCGGATCCCGATAAAGATACGGCCGAAAAACGGTTCTTTTTCCAGATGCTGCATATACAAGGACCGCGCCGTACTCAAGTACAGGGTTATGGCCGCTTTGGGGTATGCTACGGAAGATGAGACGGATGAACTTAAACCGCTTAAGGAATACGCTCAGGAGATTGAG
>CASEAR010000062.1 GCA_949285835.1 uncultured Verrucomicrobiota bacterium
CAACAATTTCTGTATCATTCGTCTCTGTCGTGTTCATAGCATCCTTTTTTTGTGGTTATTAAAAGAATACTATGAGCCGGCGCGGACGACAACCCCTCGGGGTTGTCGTCTCTTTCTTTCGGTTATCGAAGTCCTTTCATCATCTTCCCCTAAGAAAGCAATTTACAGAAAGAATAATACACTATCCAACAAAATAAGGATGTGGCCGAAGACACGGGTATTTTATCTGACCCAGAAAAACTTCAAGGTGCGGGAAAACTTGAGACGGCGGGAAAACGCATGGACGTTCAAGCTCTGAACCCAGGCACAAGAAAGGACAAGAACTCAGCCTAGATACTGAAGAAGACTCAGACCCCTGAGTCATATATTGTCCAAAACGCGGCTCAACCCCTGCCCCGATCAGGAAAGAATTTCGAGTGGCTCGGAAGTGAAAACCAAAAAAGGTATCCCAGTTAGTCAAATACCGGATGAAAACCCAGGCACGTGATGAAAGTCGCATCCGTGTTAATCATGCGGTATACAGCGTTCAAAGAAACAGCTCCGTGGAAACATATCGGTCTCCCCCATCCGGAAGAATCACCGCAATGCGGCGGCCCTCGAACTCAGGTTCCGCGGCAAGCCGGAGAGCTGCGCATACTGCCGCGCCTGAGGAAATCCCGGCCAGAATGCCTTCCTCCCTCGCCAAGCGTCTGCCGAATTCCATAGCTTCTTCCCCGGGAACACGAACAGCGCGGTCCACAATACTCAAGTCCAGAGTCTTCGGTATAAAACCGGCGCCTATGCCCTGAATTAAATGCGGCCCGGGAACAGGCTTTTCCCCTGCAAGCGTCTGCGAAATTACCGGACTCTCGTCAGGCTCCACCGCAACCGCCTTCAGTCCGGGGTTCATACGCTTGAGGAATCTGGCGGCGCCAGTCAAGGTACCCCCGGTACCGACGGCTGATACGAACACATCCACCCGGCCGCCCGTATCTTCCCAGATTTCAGGCCCCGTAGTAGCCTCATGAGCCGCCGGATTTGCAGGGTTTTCGAATTGCCCGGGCACAAACGCTCCCCGTTCCGCCGCGATGCGCTCCGCAGCGGCGATTGCCCCCGGCATGCCTTCCGCACCCGGCGTCAATATAACTTCTGCGCCAAGCTGAACAAGCAGCTTTCTGCGTTCGATACTCATGCTGTCCGGCATCACCAGTGCAAGTCTGTAACCGCGCACCGCCGATGCAAACGCCAGCGCAATGCCGGTATTTCCGCTGGTAGGCTCAACAATATTGCCGCCGGGAACAAGCGCGCCGCGCTTCTCCGCGTCATCAAGCATCGCGATTCCCACACGATCCTTGACGGAATGCGCCGGATTGCGGGCTTCGTGCTTGACGAGAACCTCCGCTCCCAACCCCGCACCCATTTTCCTGAGCCTTATAAGCGGCGTATGGCCGCAGGTATCAAGAAGATTTTTAAATATCACAGCCCCTCCTGTCTGCAGATTTCAGTAAACAACACTGCCTTCCCCCGCACTACCAGTCACGGCCTACGCCGCGCGGAGTTATCCTGCGTTCGCGTTCTCTGCGGTTCTCTTCGCGTTCCTTCTCCTGACGCAGTATCCTGTCCATTATTTCGCCGGCATCGGTTTGTTCCTGCTCTTCGCCGCTCATGCCTTCCTGCTCTTCTGTATCCTCCGGCTGAGCCTGACTCTCCTGCTGCTGTTGCTGCTGATCCTGACTCTCCTGCTGCTGTTGCTGCTGGTCCTGCTGCTGGTCCTGCTGCTGGTCCTGCTGCTGTTGATCCTGCTGATTCTGCTGCTGATTCTGCTGCTGTTGATCCTGCTGTTGATCCTGCTGCTGATTCTGCTGCTGTTGCTGCTGCTGTTGCTGCTGCGGGGGTTTAGGCAGCAGCTCTCTTATTTTTTCCATAGCGGCCAACGCTTCCCGTGCCGGAGCGAGGCTACCATCGGGGAGGACTCCGGAAGTTCCGGCGCCGCTTGTCTCTAGAATTTGGCCGTGCAGTCTGTGAACATCGTCGGAGAGACGCATTATAGTGTCGGCATCCTCGCGCGACATCGCCGCGGAGACAGGCGGAGCATTGGTTGTGTTCGTGGCGTCAGACTCCGCATCTTCCTGACCGCTTCCCTGCAAAAATTGTTCCGCCCACTCAGGGAATTTTTTTCTGAACACATCGAACACGGCGGCAGCCGCCCGCTGGTCGTCTGCCGGAGTACGTATCAATTCTTCGGAAACTTCGTGCGCCAGAGCGTTTGTCTGGCACAGAATAGCCTCGTCAATAAGTACGGGGGGCTCTGCCGCGGCCGTAAAAAATTTGTACACATTCTTTTCGGCGTTTCGAATGCACTCAAGGGCTTCGGGGTCGGTATCCTCCATGGCCACAACGGCGTCTTCCGCATTCTGTCTGCCGTTATCGAGTTCAAACTTCAACTCTGCGAGTTCCCCTGCATTCGTAACAGATGCGGAGAGCGTCTTCATGAGCTTGTCTGACAGAGGAGTCCATATTTCAGCGGTTTTCCGCTGTGCCGCCGCCGATTCCTCGAGCTTGTCCAGACGGGAAGGTGCCGGATCGGAAAATGCGCGGCTTGCGGACGCATAAACTTTCCTCTGCTCTTCCAGAAGTCTGCCGATCAGCTCCCCTGTATCCAGTTTCCCGTACTCGGCTTCCAATTCCGCACTGCGTATCTGCTCCCTCAGGCCTGCAATATCGCGAACGCTGACAAGAAGATTCGTATACAGCTCCGGATCCGCCGCGTCCGCTCCTCTGAATGCCCGCTGAAACGCCTCCGAAGACTTCTCCAGCAGCGCCAGTTTGCGTTTCGGAGCAGAGACGCCGTCATCCTCTCCGGAACCATCGGCAGAATCCGCAGCTGTTTTCTCACCGATGTCCACGGCCTCTGCGGCTCTGAACAGCGCCGCTCCCAGCCCCGCATCTGCGGCGGCCGACAGCAGCCCTCCGGAACGAGACACCTCGCCGAAAAGATCCGCAGCCCTTGACATATTGTCGGCCCCCAGATGCGCAATGCCGGCATTCATCCTGATGGCGTCGGCCACATCCTTGTCGAATTCGGCGTCCCCGGACACGACGTCCAGAGCCTTGTCATACTGCGCCGCACTTTCCGCATAATTCCCCTGCCGCCATTCCTTCATAGCAGAGCGCGCCAGATCGCGTGCGGAGCCTGACGGCGTGCCGCCGAACGCAGTCCCGCGGCACAGTCCGCACAGTGCCACGGCGAGAAAAACCGCGCGAGAACCAGCCGCCGCGGACGACGCTGCGGAGCGCCTCTTCTTTCCCGGCCTCCCGTGCGAGAGAGCGGCGCCGGCAAGGAAACAAACGAGCGCAGGTATAAGAAACCACTGAAATCTTTCTATGTATCGCATCTCCCGCATTTCGGTGAGATCTCCCTTCTCCACCGCTTCCACATGCCTCAGGTAGAGATCGCCCAGAGTGACGCGCCCGGTCCCGGCGGACGCCAGCGGAACATAGGCTCCGGACGATTTCTCTGCAATGACGCGAAGCATGGAATCGTCCATCTTCGTCACCACTTCCTCCCCGCGATATGTAAAATTGCCGCTTCCAGAAGGATCGGGGATATTTGCCCCGGAAGGATCGCCGATTCCCACGCAGAAAATCGGGATCCCCGCCTCGCCCGCCTTTTCCGCGGCGCGGCGCGCGCCTCCTGAGAGGTCTTCTCCGTCCGTTATCAGAACTATTACGTTGTGATCGCCTCCGCGCTCAGACAAATCATTAAGCGCGGACTCGAGCGCCCTGCCCAAATCTGTCTCCCCGCGCGGGGCGGAATCTATGTCCACCCCGGAAAGCATCTGCATGAAAAAGGCCCTGTCCAGCGTGAGCGGACAGATCTTTACCGGGGACGCTCCAAAAACGGTCAGGCCGATCTTATCTCCTGCCGTTGCCTCTATAAGATCCGTTATATCAGCCTTGGCCCTGCGCAGCCTGTCAGGGTGAACATCGCGGGCAAGCATCGATCTCGAAACATCCAGCAGGACAATAACGTTTCTGCCGCTTGTAAACACCTGCTCCTCGCGCTCCCCCCACTTCGGACCGGCCAATGCAATAACCGCGAAAGCAAACGCAAACGTAAAAAGCGCCAGCTGCGCGTTAAAAACCCAACTGCCAGTGTCTGCCGCTCTGACAAGACGTGAGGCCTTGCGCCTCGCATTCCTTCTGCGCCGGACCAGATAAAGTCCAAACAGAGGAAGAAGCCAAAGTAAAAAAAGAAATCCGGCATTCTCAAATATCATTTCCGACATCCTCTCTTCCAAAACCGATACACTACCAAAAAACATTATTCTCTTCAACAAATCCGCGCGCACTCCGGACTGCGACGGCGCGTGTAACACACCTTACGGCAAAGTGAAATACCGCCATGTAAAGTTTTTACAGCATCTTAGACCATCGCATCAATAAGATTCCGCCGCACCAGGTCTCTTGCGGGGCCAAACCCCTGACGTTCCATCCGTTCCTGAAATCCGGAGGATACGCCGCTTAAATTTTCTTGATATAAAGTCATAAAGCGGTTTCCTGCGAAGCATCCCGAACTGGGAACAATCGGGCTTTGAGACACAGCCAATTGACGCCCGATGAGCCGCACTATTGCGGCGGCGCACGGCGATCCTGCATGGAAGCAGTGATGCTCTGCCCGTCACGTATGCCTGGGGTGCGGGAAACACCTTGAAAGCAAGCTGTTTTCATGTCTTCGCGAATGGTGGTAGAATGAGAAGTACGCGGTTGGGAATCGCAGTCCGGAGGGGGCGCTGCAGAGAATGCTCACAGCGGACGCCGCTGAGTATGCTGTTTTCAAACCGCGCGCAGCACGTTAGAGAAGCAATCCGTCCCCCATAGTCGCCGGCATAACGGCGACGACTGCCAGAATGGCCGCGTACATGACGCAGGAAACCTGCTTTGTTCAACAAGGTGATAAAGGAAGCAAATTCACAGTCGTAACACTAATCAAACCGGACAAGGAGCGAACTTATCATGCCGCAGCATATAACCGTTTTGAATTATGACCCGGAATGGCCGTTGAAATACATGAGAGAGCGAAACCGCATTTTCGAAATACTGGGAGATAACTGCCTTTCCGTCTACCATATCGGGAGTACGTCTGTCCCGGGTTTGGCGGCCAAGCCTGTTATTGACATTATGGCGGTCGTTAGAAGCCTTGAACAGGCAGACTCCGACGCGGGAAAATTTTCCGCAGCGGGATATGAATACCTCGGTGAATTTGGAATGGCGGGCAGACGCTACCTACGCAAAGGTGGCGATGAACGAACCCACCAAATTCACATTTTCCAAGTCGATGATTGGCACAATATCGAGCGGCATCTTGCTTTCCGGGACTATCTGCGAACCCACGAAAAAGAACGGAACGAATATGCAAAGATCAAGAAAAACCTCGCTCAAAAGTTTCCCCGGGACATAGACGGGTACTGCATCGGAAAAGAGAACTTTGTCCGCGAGGTTGAAGAGCGCGCGGTTTCCCAATACGATGGAACGTGGGACAAACTGTATCTCGCCGCGAGGAAAGCGCAATACAGAAGAAATATTTCTCCGCTGATTGAGGCAGGAGCGGTTTCTGCCGCCATTCTCTCAGCGAGAGGGAACATCTATACCGGCGTATGCATCGACACCGCTTGTTCGCTGGGCATGTGTGCAGAAAGAAACGCGATCTCCACCATGATAACAAACGGTGAGAGCAAAATTGTAAAAATAGCTGCGGTGATGCCCGATGGAAAAGCGGGAATGCCGTGCGGAGCCTGCCGTGAATTTATGATGCAGCTGGAGAAAGCAGCGGGAGAAATAGAAATTCTGTGCGACTGCGAAACAAAGCGGACGGTTAAACTGAAAACACTGATCCCCGACTGGTGGAAATGATGCTTTTTCAAACGGTGATTTGAATGTACGAACCAATATATACGAAACGCCTTGTTTTAAGAAAATTTACAGAAGACGATCTGACGGCTGTCTTCCAAATCTTCAGTGATGAGAAAGCAAACGAATTTTTACCGTGGTTCCCGTTGAAATCCTTCGGTGAAGCAAAACATTTTTTTGAAAGACGCTTCGCAGAACCATATCGCCGCGGACAGGCGTATCAATACGCGGTCTGTCTGCGGAGCGACGACATCCCTGTTGGATATATCAACATAAGTCCGGATGAAAGCCATGACTTGGGATATGGGCTGCGGGAGGAATTCTGGAACAGGGGGATAATGACGGAGGCGGGGAAGGCTCTGCTGAAAACGGCGAAGGCAGACGGCATCCCATACATTACAGCAACGCATGACAGAAACAACCCCCAAAGCGGCAGGGTAATGCAGAAACTGGGTATGAAATACCAGTATTCATACGGGGAGCTGTGGCAGCCGAAAAACAAACTTGCAGCATTCCGCCTGTATTTACTCAATTTGGACGGAATAGAAAACCGGTTCTACAGCAAGTACTGGGACGCTTCCGCGGTTCATTATGTGGAAAATATTCAATAGCAACAAAAGGGATCCGGCTTTGCCGGCGCCTCTGCCAACTGCTGAGAATTATTCAGAAGATGTTCAATGGTAACCGTATTGGGTAAAACTGACGGCATTCGGGAATGAACGGCGCATTTCACACATCGCCGCCCCTACATCCGCACCTCAAGATTTTGCGTGTGGCAAAAATGACATTGCGTCTTGGGAACAAAAAAGCATGCGCTCTTCCGCGAGAAGGAAATGCGTCATATTCTTCTGTTTGCTTGACATAGAGATTCCGGTCTGGCGGCAAGAGGCGTATTGCATTTTCGACATTTTTCATGTATATTAAACAGTATTCAGTATTAATGAAATCAAGGACGGATACATATGGCTGAAACAGGGGTAATGTCCGTAAGAAAAGCATTTGAGATGCTTGATTCAATTCTGGAACGGGATTTGCGCGGCGAGAGGTGCGGTCTTGGAGACATTGCAGGCGACGTCGGGGAGAAGCTCAGCACGGCGCGCAACATCCTCAAAACAATGGAAGGCTGCGGATATGTATCCAGAGACGGGCTTCGATACATCCCGGGAGAGAAGTGCCGTATAATGCAGCGTATCGCATCTGCCGCGGATCTTGCCGCGGCAGTCGGCGAAGACATGCGCAAAGCGGCGGAGAACACCGGAGAAAGCTTTGTGCTTGCGACGTTGGCCGGGGGACGGAGAAAAGTGCTGCTGCGCGTGAGCGCGCGGCGTGACGTGGTGGCGAATCTGGAATCAGAAAATGAAGCGCCTCCGTATTCTCTTGTGACAAACCGTGTGATGTTCTCCTTTGCCGGCGACGAAGAACGCCGGGAATTTGAGGGCTGCTACGGCTCGCCGGAAAACTCGTGGCCTGATTTTGAAAATGATATATCCGATATCCGGAAAGCAGGCACCTCCACGCTAGAAGCCGGAGACCTGATCGGGTACGCAGCAGTTCTCACCGACTCACGCGGACGTCTTCTCGGCGCAGCCGGAGCCTACGCGCCCAAATACAGGGTCACAAAAGAACTTACCGGCAATATATTCGAGGAACTTGTGCGCCTCGCAAAAATCGTAAGGGCGCATTTCTGACTGCAAGGGAAGCAAACCGGAGAATAGAATGAACATCAAGGAAGCAATAAAAAGCAAGGCATACGAGCTGGGAGCCGACCTTGTCGGTATCGGATCTGTGGACAGGTGCTGGGCGGCGCCGGTGATGATGAGCCCTCAGGGAGTTTTCCCCGGGTCGAAATCTGTTGTTGTCATGGCGCTGCATCATCCGGATGCGTGCATTGAGATCGGAGGAGAGTCGCATCCACAAAACATCGGCCCGTATTCGGTGCAGTACCTGATGAATTCGCGCCTTGATGAAATGTCCTACAAAATGGCATGCTTCATTGAAGACATGGGATATGGAGCGATTCCGATAGCGTCCAGCAACATATGGAGGTACAACTCCTACAAATCGCTCAATGCTGTATTTGCGCCCGATGTAAGCAATATCTACATGGCGGTCACCGCCGGGCTGGCCGATATGGGATACAGCGGGATCGCGATAACTCCCGAGTACGGCGCGCGCAACCGCTTCGTAACCGTCATAACCGACCTCGAAATGGAACCCGATCCGCTGATTCCCCCGGGGACAGTATGCGATAAATGCATGCTTTGCCGAAAACACTGCCCGAGCGCGGCACTGTCTAAAGAATTAAATGGCGACAAAGTACTGAAAATCGGCGGCAACGAATATCGTTTCGCCAACAAAAATCTGTGGCGGTGCGCCTGGGGCGAACACTTCGACCTGAGCCTCGATCTGGAAATACCGGATGTGGTGACCGAAGAAGTCATTATCGAAACCGTTAAGAAATACGGCGTCAGGAGCGGCGAGATGGGCCAGTGTCTGAAATTCTGCGTACCGTCGCGCAAACGCAAATTCGACCCGTCGTATTCAAAAACACCACTTCGCAAACCGTCGTTCCATGTAGACGAAGAACTGGAATCAAGAGCCCTCACGGACAGACTCCTGAACAAATGCTATGAAAAAGGCGCGGAATACGTGGGTGTATTCTCAGCGGAGGAACTTACAGCCAGCGGGATGTCTCCGGAAGTTATAATGCCAGGCGTAAAAAGCGTAATTGCAGTGGCTTCAAAACCGTTCCCGAAAGAACTGGTAATAGACTCATCCAATTCACGGCACGCCGCCGAAGTCTGTAATTCTTCCTCTCAATACGGGATCGACTCCATATGCTTCGATCTTACCAGAGAACTCGACGAACTAGGGTTCCGCTCCATGATGACAATAGAAAAGAGCGGATCCCATCCGGATCCTATGTCGCCGAATATGCAGGCAGCGAAACTTGCCGGGATAGTGTTCGACGGAAAACCGGAAAACTGGCTCTACAATTTCGTATACACTTCAAAGTCCATTCCCCCGCGTCCTATAAACACCGCAGAAGGTTCTACCGCCTGCGGGAGACCGGAACAATATCGCGGCACCACGGATTTGAAATACAGAATCAAGCAGTTTGCCATCGACGCCGGGGCCGACATATGCGGCGTCGCTTCCGCAGAACGGGTGGATGCCATAGCGCGGCAGCTTATGCCGTTTTTCGACGGGGAGCCATACTTCGAAGCGTCGGACAAATCCATACGGTTTACCGAATACAAACCGGAAATCCGTACCATATCCCGCAAAGTGCTGACCACGTCGGACTACCTCGAAGATGCGAAGTCGGTAATTGTTTTCGGGTTGCGTTACAATGAAAAAGTTCTGGAATTTGCCGCCAAACCGCCGGCAGAGGCTGTCGGGCCGTACGCATTCCAGTCATATGTTACCGTCTGGCAGGGGACGTTAACCGGGTCCAGGATAGTCAGGAAACTGCTTTCCATGGGTTACAAGGCCGTAATGACTACTGACCTGACGGGACTCGGCACCGCAATCGCGAGCCCGCGCGGATATATCGAAGACGCATTTTCCAACAGGTTTGAAGCCATTGCGGCCGGTTTGGCCGGAATTACGCGTTCGGGACGCCCTTTCACACCGGAATTCGGCATACGTCAAAGATTTATTGCGGTAATAACAAATGCTGAACTTATTCCGGACGAGTTGCTTGCCGTCACTCCGGAATTGTGCGAAACATGCGGAGACAAATGCGCCGCAGTATGCCCGACCGCTGCCATCAGCGGAACCGAGGTCAGATTCACGTGCGAAGGCCGCGACTTCTCTTTCCTTAAAATCGATGAGAACAGGTGCGACTGGAGCAAACGGTATGCGATTGCGGGCGAAAGCGGATTCAAGTACCTCGGTTCAAAACTTGATGAACTTCCCCCGGAGGAAGGAGTAACGCCTGAGTCGCTGGGGAACGCGTTGAGGAAACACGACATCATAAAGAAGTATCGTCCTGTCGTCTGCGAGCCGTGCGTCATAAAATGTCCGTATTCCACAAAAACCTGCTGACAGCGCAATACGTAAGTCATAGTCACTAAAAACTCCCTCCGTACTTCCGGCTGGTGCACCCGGCCGGGACGGAGGGCGTTTCTGCCGGACGCCACCCCTTAATGCGGCATGGAACGGCCTGCGGCGGCGGAGACGAAGACGGGCTGCGGGAGTGACGCACATAAAAATCCGGCCTTAATGCGCCTGCACATAACATAGAATTCCCGCAGGTCTAAAACATCCCTCCGCCGTGCATAATCTGAATTGTGTCGACTCCGGAATGACGCAGGGATATTCATCCTGTTTAGAACCCGGCCGTCTGACGCATACCGCGCTGTCAACAGGAACAAAAATGCATCACTGCTGCCGTACTAATTGCATCAAATGCGGCAACTTTTTACGATTTTCAGGCTTCAGCCTTAATTGCACGCCTCCCGCACCGCCGCAAAACTCCCTTAAATATGCATGGACTCACCCTCGCGGATGACGCCATTGTCCGGCTGCAGCAGCCTTTTTCCCCTGTCGGGAGGCTTCGGAACTTTCATCCGGCAGCCGTACGTCATGACGGGCGCACAAAAAAACGGCGGCGGATATTTCAGTCCGCCGCCGCATATAAAAACGTGAGCCGGGAAAGCGCCGGCCGTCAACGCGTCAATTCAGCTGGGCTTTGACAAGCCTGTCGTCTTCCTCGCTTTTAGGCATATCCTCCTCCGGGATCGGATCACCGAAGTATCTGAGCTTCAGCAAGCGATTCATGAGGAAGCCGGTTCCGCCGGGAACAAGATGCCCGAGGATAACGTTCTCCTTGAAACCGCGCAGCGTATCCACTTTTCCTTCGGAAGCGGATTCCGTAAGTACGCGCGTAGTGTCCTGGAACGATGCGGCGGATATGAAGCTGTCCGTTTCCAGTGCGGCCTTTGTGATGCCCAGCAGGATCGGAGAAGCTTCGGCCGGCTGCTTGCCTTCCGCAATTGCCTTCTCGTTCTCCCTGCTGAATTCCACGCGCGACACATGTTCCCCCCAGAGGAAATCCGTATCTCCGGGCTCCGTAATGCGGACCTGACGCAGCATCTGACGAACAATCGTCTCGATGTGCTTCTCGTTGATATCCACGCCCTGGATACGGTACACAGCCTGAACTTCCTGAACAAGGTAGTTCTGAACGTCCTCTATACCGCACAGCTCCAAATATTCCTTCGGGTCGATCGGACCTTCGGTGAGAGACTGTCCCTTGCGTACGAAGTCACCTTTAACCACCGTGCAGTGTTTGTCGAACGGGATATTGTACGTAGCCTTCGACTTGGTGGCCGGGTCGCTGATGATAAGGACGCGCCTGCCGCGTTCGCTCTTGCCGAAGTCCACAACGCCGTCGATAGCGGCGATATCCGCCTTGTCTTTCGGCGAGCGGGCTTCGAACAGTTCGGACACGCGAGGAAGACCGCCCGTGATATCGCGCGTCTTCGCCTCGCTCTTGGGGATCTTGGCGATAACGTCTCCGGGACTGACGCTGTCTCCCTCCTTGACCGTAATAACTGCGCCGCCGGGAACCGCGTATGAGACAGAGTCGTCGCCCACGGCAATCCGCACGGCTCCGCCCTCGATCACATCGACAGTGCCGGACACTTCGGAAACGATCGGCGTTGCATACGGATCCCAGTTGCAGATCAAGTCTCCCTTGGACACTGCTTCGCCGTTCGCATGGAACAGCCGCGCGCCGTTTGGAGGATTGAACGTTTCGAGCACAGATCCGTCTTCACCGACAATGGACACCTCCGTGTTCTTGTTGAGCACGACGTACATCGTCTTCCCGGACTCCGAGTCCGTTCCCTGAACGAACCTTATATTCTCACTGTAACGGAGCGTTCCTGCGGATTTCGCGACGAATTCCGAACTTTCGGAAGAGGTCGAGGCAACGCCGCCGAGGTGGAACGTACGCATCGTGAGCTGGGTACCAGGCTCGCCGATCGACTGTGCGGCGATAATGCCGACGGCTGTGCCGATCTCGACATGCTTGCCCGTGGCAAGGTCCCTGCCGTAGCACTTGGCGCATATGCCGTGACGGCAATTGCACTTGAGCGGACTGCGGATGGTTATGGACTCCACCTCCAGCCTGTCAAGCTCGTCGCAGGCCTTCTCGTCTATCTCCTGATCGACATCCACCACGACCTGCTGCGTGACCGGGTCGCGAATCTGATCGAGCGAAGTGCGCCCGAGAATGCGGTGCCTGAGCGGCACAACAACTTTGTCGCCGTCGTACACGGGCGTCACAGTAATGCCGTTGACGGTGCCGCAATCCTCCTCGGTGACAATGACATTCTGCGCCACATCGACGAGCTTTCTCGTCAGATATCCGGCGTCTGCCGTCTTAAGAGCCGTGTCTGCAAGACCTTTTCTGGCTCCGTGAGAAGAAATGAAGAATTCGAAAATGGAGAGGCCTTCGCGGAAGTTTGCCCTGATCGGAGTTTCGATGATGTTTCCGCTCGGGTCGGCCATGCATCCGCGCATGCCGGCAAGCTGTCTTACCTGCTGCTTGGAACCGCGGGCCTTGGAATCGACCATCATGAAAATCGGGTTGATTTCCATTTCCTGAGAATCATCGTGCTCCGGAGTCCAGCCGTTCACGTCAACGCCCCTGTACGTGGCTTCAGCGACCTGTTCCGTCGCGCTGCTCCACACGTCAACGACCTTGTTGTGACGTTCCTTCTCGGTGATTACGCCGTCTGCAAACTGACGCCGGATATTGTCGACCTCCGCCTGTGCGGCACGAAGGATGGAAGCCTTCTCCACGGGCACATTCATGTCCCCGAGGCCGATTGACACGCCGGCGATCGTAGCCCAGGAGTAACCCATGTCCTTCAGCTTGTCGAGGACCATAATGGTAACGTCGTGCCCGGACAGATAGTTGCACTGCCAGATCATTTCGCCAAGGAACGACTTGTCCACCTTGCGGTTTACAAAGCCGAGCGTATCCGGCCATATCTCGTTGAAGAACACACGCCCGACTGTGGTCTCTATAACGCGCACAGTTTTGTCGCCGTACTTCGTATCCCTGCCGAAATCCGGATTCTTCAGCATGATTCTGGAATGCACCTTGAGAGCGCCGTCGTCAAAAGCGAATTTCACTTCCGCATTGTCGTTGAAAAGAGGAAGTTTTTCGCGGCGGAGCCGCTCCGCCTCCGGAGACACTTCGCCTGCATGCTTGAAGCGCATTCTGTCGATCTGCCCGTCTACAGTTATGTAGTAGACGCCAAGCGCGATATCCTGTGTCGGCGTCATAATGGAATTGCCGGACGCCGGCGAGAATATCGAATTGGACGAAAGCATCAGCAGGCGAGATTCAAGCTGAGCCTCTATCGACAGCGGCACATGAACTGCCATCTGGTCGCCGTCGAAGTCGGCGTTGAACGCCGTACACACCATCGGGTGCAGCTTGATGGCCTCGCCTTCGACAAGCACCGGCTCGAAGGACTGTATGGACAGCCTGTGCAGAGTCGGAGCGCGGTTCAGCATGACCGTCTTGCCCGCCGTGACCGTGTCGAGAGCGTCCCAGACGTCGTTTGTCCTCTTTTCTATGAGCCTCTTAGCGCTCTTCACCGTGTGGGCCAGATTCTTCTCCTTGAGCCTGCGGATTATAAACGGCTCGAAAAGGATGAGTGCCATCTTCTTGGGAAGGCCGCACTGGTACAGCTTGAGCTCCGGCCCGCATATAATCACGGAACGCCCGGAGTAGTCCACGCGTTTGCCCAAAAGGTTCTGGCGGAAACGGCCGGTCTTACCCTTGAGCATATCGCTGAGCGACTTGAGCGGGCGATTCCCCGGCCCTGCTACGGCACGCCCGTGACGGCCGTTGTCGAAAACCGTGTCTACCGCCTCCTGAAGCATCCGCTTCTCATTGCGGATAATTACGTCGGGAGTCTTGAGAGACTGCTGATTGCGCAGACGGTTGTTGCGGTTTATGACCCTGCGGTACAAATCGTTGAGATCCGACGTCGCAAAGCGGCCGCCGTCCAGAGGCACCAGAGGACGAAGCTCCGGTGGGATGACGGGCATGACCGTGAGGATCATGTTTTCCGGACGTGTGTTGCTGGAAAGGAATCCGTTGCACACCTTCATCCGCTTCGTCACCTTCTTACGTGTCTGCTTGGACTTCGTGCTTTCTATCTCGCTCACAAGATTGTCCATCATCTCTTCCAGATTGATCTCTGAAAGGAGTTTCTGGACGCCCTCCGCCCCCATGAAGGCCTCAAACGCGTCGCCATACTGCTCGCGGTACGAGAGATACTCGTCGTCGTCAAGCAGTTGCCCTTTTTTCAGCGGGGTGCCGCCTTCGTTCGTTACGAGATAGCTCTCGTAATAAAGCACCTTTTCGAGAGAGCCGGCCGTCATGTCGAGCATAAGCCCGATACGACTGGGAGTACATTTGAGGAACCATATGTGAGACACTGGGACCGCAAGCTCTATGTGGCCCATTCTCTGGCGGCGGACCTTGGCAAGCGTGACCTCGACGCCGCATCTGTCGCATATGACGCCCTTGTGTTTAACCCTTTTGTACTTTCCGCAAGCGCACTCCCAATCGTGCGTAGGGCCGAAAATACGCTCGCAGAACAAACCGTCCCGCTCCGGACGGTACGTCCGGTAGTTGATGGTCTCGGGATTTTTTACTTCGCCGTAGCTCCACTTCCTTATCTGTTCCGGCGAGGCGAGAGAAATTTTGACTGCGTCGTAACGGTCAACATCGTTGTTGGGATCGAACGATTCCTGTATGCCAAATGGATTCAATGTTTTCCTCCGTATTACTGGTTGACCTTGACATCTCCGTGCCCGGCATCGGAACTGAGCAGTTCCATGTTGAGGCACAATCCGTTGAGTTCCTTCATGAGGACGGAGAACGTCTCCGGCATTCCGGCCTGAAGCGCATTCTTGCCTTTGACTATTGTCTCGTAGATACGAGTACGTCCGTTCACGTCGTCGGACTTGACGGTAAGCAGTTCCTGAAGAGTGTAGGCCGCGCCGTACGCCTCCAGAGCCCATACTTCCATTTCGCCCATGCGCTGTCCGCCGGACTGCGCTTTTCCGCCGAGAGGCTGCTGTGTGACGAGGGAATACGGCCCCACGGCTCTGGCGTGGATCTTGTCCGTGACCAGGTGATGGAGCTTGAGCATGTAAATCACACCCACCACGATGCGCTGATCGAACGGCTCGCCGGTAAGACCGTCGTATAGAACCGTCTTGCTGTCCTCGTTGACCCAGCCGTAGTCTTCCTTCTGCCTGGCCTCGCGCAGGAATTCCTGAATCTGCTCCTCCAACACGCCGTCAAACACCGGCGTACCGGCATAGATTCCCAGGGCGCGGCAGGCGATGCCGAGATGGGTCTCGAAGACCTGACCGATGTTCATTCGCGACGGCACACCCATCGGGTTCAGAACGATATCCACAGGCTGCCCGTTCGGAAGGAACGGCATATCGCAATCGGGAAGGATCCTGGCTACGACACCCTTGTTTCCGTGGCGTCCGGCGAGTTTATCGCCCACTGAGAGGTTCTTTTTCTCGGCTATGTAAACCTTTACGGACTTGATGACCCCGGAGGAATCGCTGTCTCCGCTCCGGATTTCCGCTCTTTCTTTCTCAGCTTTCGCCTCAAGCTCGTCAAACCGCTCTCTGAACCGATCCCTGATCTGCATTATCCTTTCGCATACTGGGCTGTTCTCGATCTTGAGATGGTCGCGCCTTTCCGCAAGTCTGGCCAGAAGGGCCTTTGTGATCTTGCGGCCGGCCTCGATTATAACCTCTCCAGTCTCATCGTCCTCAACGTTGAGAGAAATCTTTTCGCCGAGAAGCACATCGCTGAACATGTCGGTAAGCTGAGCGACAAGCTCCGCGGTCTTTTTCTCGAGATCCCTGTCGACATCGGCAATGGTGCGTTTCGCATCTGAGTTCGCGAAATCCCCCTGCATTCCGGATCTGCGGCCGTCGTTCTGCATGGTGATCTTAACGTCCATCACCACGCCCTCGGTTCCTGGCGGAACCTTCAGCGACGAGTCGCGCACATCGGCAGCCTTGTCTCCGAAAATCGCACGGAGGAGTTTTTCCTCCGGGGCGAGTTCCGTCTCGGACTTGGGGGTGATCTTGCCGACAAGGATATCTCCAGGCTTCACCTCTGCGCCGATCCTTACGACGCCGTTCTGATCGAGATTGCGCAAAGCGTCGTCTCCCACATTCGGGATATCCCGGGTAATTTCTTCCGGGCCCAGCTTGGAATCACGCGCACTGCACTCGAAGTCTGTGATGTGAACCGAAGTGAATATGTCGTCCCTTACGATCCTCTGAGAAACCAGAATGGAGTCTTCGAAGTTGTACCCGCGCCACGGCATGAAAGCGACAAGAAGGTTCTTGCCCAATGCAAGCTCGCCCTGATCCGTGGCGGGACCGTCCGCCAGAACGTCGCCCTTCTTCACCTTCTGCCCGCATTTCACTATCGGATACTGGTTGAAGCACGTGCTGGCATTCGTGCGGCGGAATTTCTGCAGTTTGTAGACCTGCTGCACACCGCGCTTCTGTGCCGCTCTCGAAGGCTTCTCGCCGTCTTTGGACACGACTATCTCAAATGCGTCGACCTTGACCACGATGCCGTCTTCCTCGGCTGTGACGACGACCCGGGAATCCCGCGCCGCGCGCTCCTCAAGTCCCGTAGCGACATAGGGACGCTCCGTGCGGAGCAGAGGCACCGCCTGACGCATCATGTTCGCGCCCATAAGAGCGCGGTTGGCGTCATCGTGCTCAAGAAACGGAATCAATCCCGCGGCAATGGAGATAACCTGCTTCGGGGATACGTCCATGTACTGGATTCTGCTTTTGGGAGCTTCCGTAAATTCGTGATTGTAGCGGCAGCGCACCGTGTCATTGGCAAATGTATTGTCCGGATTTAGGGGCGCGTTGGCCTGCGCGATGACAAAGCGCTCCTCCTCGTCGGCGGCGAAGTATACGACGTCGTCCGTCACTTTGCCGTCCACCACTTTGCGGTACGGGGTTTCGATGAATCCGAACTCGTTGATGTGCGCATATATTCCGAGGGAGGATATAAGTCCGATATTCGGGCCTTCCGGAGTCTCAATCGGGCATATGCGGCCGTAGTGTGAAGGATGCACGTCGCGCACTTCGAATCCTGCGCGGTCACGAGACAGGCCGCCCGGGCCCAGAGCGGAAAGACGGCGCTTGTGCGCCAGCCCGGAGAGAGGATTGGTCTGATCCATAAACTGCGAAAGCTGGCTCCTGCCGAAGAAATCCGCGACCACTGACGCCAGGGTCTTCGCATTCACAAGACGCTGCGGCTGAACGGGGCCGGACTGCTGGTTGGAGAGCAGAAGCGTCATCCTGTCGTGAATGAGGCGTTCCGTCCGCGTAATGCCTATGCGGCACTGATTCTCAATGAGTTCTCCGGCCGTACGGATGCGCCTGCTGCCCAGATGGTCGATATCGTCAACATCGCGCTCTCCCTTTTTGATGGACATGAGCAGGCGCATGGCCTTCACGATGTCGTAATTATCGAGCACACGGATATCCCCGGGCACATCATGCTCGCCTCTGGAGACGTCCTTGAACTCTGCCAGTTTCTGATTGAGCTTGTAACGGCCGACCTTACCGAGATCGTAACGGCGGTTGTCGAAAAACATCCGCATGATGTACTGCTTGGCGTTGGACGCCGTGACGGGATCGCCCGGACGGATCTTGTGATAAACGTCGCGCAGCGCCTCCTCTTCGTTCCGAGTGCCGTCCGCACGGATCGATTTAATCAGCAGCCCGCCGTCGCTGGATGCGTCTATGACTTCCACTTCCCTGACACCCGCTTTGGCAAGCTGTTTCAGGTAGTCCACTGTGATCTGCTCGAAACGCCGGCCCAGTATCACTCCGCTCTGAGGATCGCGGACATCGTCGGGGAAGTACAAATTCGCGGCTTCATCCTTCTTGGGAGATCCCCTGCCGGAAGTAGGAATGGTTTTGTAAGAATAAAAGGCTGAAAGAATATCGCGGTCCTCGGAAAATCCGAGGCAGCGCATGAACGTGGTTACCAGGAACTTGCGGCTGCGGCGCCTGCGGTCGAGGAAAACCCAGACCAGATCGTTCACGTCGAACTGAAGTTCAACCCACGAACCGCGGTCGGGAATAATCCGCACGCTGTACAGTTTCGTCCCGTTAGAGTGTTCGGTAACCTCGGAACACAGACCGGGAGAACGGTGGAGCTGGCTTACTATGACGCGCTCCGCCCCGTTCACGACAAAAGCCCCGTCGTCGGTCATCAACGGGATTTCACCCATGTATACGCTCTCCTCCCGGACTTCCTCCTTGTCCTTAAGCCGGAACGTCACATTAAGCGGAGCCGCGTACGTAGCGCCCTCACGGAGCGCTTCAAGTGCAGTATACTTCGGCGTGTCGAGCTCATACTTTACGAACTCGAGCACATAGTTTCCATCGGAACTCGATATGGGAAAGATCTCTTTGAATATTCCTTGAAGCCCCTGACTCTTCCGCTGAGACGGCGCAGTGTCGCTTTGCAGGAAATCCCGATACGATTTGGTCTGTATTTCGATAAGATCAGGCGGGTCAATCACAGACTGGAGCTTGCCGTAAATTTTTCTTTCTACCATCGAATGCCTCTGTAAATCGTTCGTCAAACAGAAACCGGGATGACCAACTGATCCCGGCGTTACGCTTCTCCCCGCTGCAGTACGGAGGAAGCGGATTCTTTATGCGCAAAACAGGCGGACCGTCTCCGATCCGCCCCGAAGGCGAGCCGGAAATCCCGCGGCGCGCTGCCGGACAATCCGGAGGCGCCGCGGGATCCGCCGAATAAAACGCCTTACTTTACTTCAACCTTGGCGCCGGCGGCCTCAAGCTTCTTCTTGAGCTCTTCCGCTTCAGCCTTGGCGACGCCGCTCTTCACAACGCCGTTGCCCTCTACAAGGGCTTTAGACTCGGCGAGGCCGAGACCGGTGATGCCGCGGACTTCCTTGATCACAGAAATCTTCTTGTCGGCAGGCGTCTCAACAAGCTTCACGTCAAATTCCGTCTTCTCCTCAACGGGAGCAGCGGCAGCGGCGGCGGCGGGAGCGGCGGCAGCCACAGGAGCCGCAGCGGAAACGCCCCACTTGTCTTCGAGAGCCTTTACAAGGTTGGCAATATCAAGAACGGAAAGACCGCTCAAATACTCAATTACTTCTTCCTGAGTCATTTTATCTTCTTCTTTCTTTTGTGTAACCGCATGCGTCATGCGCATGAGGGGATCGGTACGTCCTCACGACAGCGCCCGCCGCCGGAACACGTCCGTGTTTTACGACACAACTTATGCCGCAGATCCGTCTTTTTCCTCTTTTGCTTTGAGGACATAGAGAACGCTTGTGAGCGGCGCGGCGAGCACACGCACCATGCTTGTGGCCGGTGCGAGCATCGTGCCGAGAAGGCTTCCGCGCATCGCGTCCTTGGAGGGGAGTTCAGACAACGCCTTGACCTGCTCCGCGTCGAGCATCGAAGACTCAAGCTGAGCGCCTTTTACGGACGCCTTTTCGTTCTTCTTCAGAAACTCGACTATCACCTTGGCCACTTCGGCGGCATCCCCGTCGCCGGTAACCATCGCCGTCGGTCCGGTAAGCACCGCATCAAGTCCCGTCCAGCCTTTCTCGGCTGCTGCGCGGGAGAGATATGCGTTCTTCACCACTTTGACGCTTGAAGAGGCCTTGCGCAGAGCCTGCCTCAAAGAACTGAACGCCGAAACGGTCAGCCCCCCATAGTTCAAAACAAAACAATAATCGGACTTCTCCACCAATGCCGTCACTTCACGTATGGCGGAAATCTTCTCCGGCCGATTCGAACTTGCCTTTGGTTTATCTGTCATCTGGCACCTCAATCCCTGATGTCAATCTTAACGGGCACGCCCATGGTGGAACTGACGCAGACTTTGCGGAAGAACTGCCCCTTGACAGCCGCGGGACGCTCCGCACGAATTGCGCCGATAATGGCGTTTGCGTTCTCCACAAGCTTTTCAGCATCAAAGCTGAGCTTTCCGAACATAACGCAGATGTTGCCCTGACGGTCCATGCGGAACTCGACCTTACCGGCCTTCTGCGCCTTGACGGCGGCCGCCGTGTCGTCCGTCACCGTGCCTGTCTTCGGATTCGGCATAAGGCCGCGCGGACCGAGCTGACGTCCGAGTTTGCGTACTTCCTGCATGGCTTCGGGCGTGGCAATCGCCACATCGAAATCCGTCCATCCGCCCTTGACCTTCTCTATAAGATCGTCGCTTCCGACAAAATCCGCACCTGCCTCGCGAGCCGCATCTGCAGCGGTGCCGCCGGCGAAGACCGCCACCCTGACGCTCTTGCCGGTGCCATGCGGAAGACTTACCGTGCCGCGGATCATCTGATCCGATTTGCGCGGATCGCACCCCATGCGCATCCCCAGCTCAATCGTCTCGTCAAACTTCGCCGCCGGATGCGCCTTCACGAAGGCAACAGCCTCATCAAGCGAAACGGCCTCCTTGGGAGCGACTTTTACAATGTCAGTATATTTCTTACCGTGCTTTGCCATAAAAACCGCCTCCTCAGCCTTCCACGGTGATACCCATGCTGCGTGCAGTGCCTTCGATCATCCGCGCCGCCTTTTCCTCGTCAAACGCGTTAAGATCCGCAGCCTTGGTCTTCACTATTTCCATTATCTGGGCTTTTGTGACCTTTCCAACCTTATCGCGATTGGGCACACCAGAGCCCTTAGCAAGTCCCGCCGCCTTCTTCAAAAGAACCGCAGCCGGCGGACTCTTAAGAACGAACGTGAAAGACCTGTCGGCGTAAACGGTGATTATCACCGGTATGACAAGCCCGGCCTGAGCCTGCGTAGCCGCGTTGAACTCTTTGCAGAATGCCATTATGTTGACGCCGTGCGAACCAAGGGCGGGTCCAATCGGGGGCGCGGGGTTCGCTCCTCCCGCCGGTACCTGCAAACGCACAACGCCGGTAACTTTCTTTGCCATTTGAGTACTACTCCTGTATTAAACGTCCTCCCGGATCCCCACCGGTACATTCGGACGCTATTGCTGGTGAGCCGGGGCGGCGCCGGGAGCCGGCTGCTGCCGCTCCTCTTCCTTCTCCACCTGCCAACCCTCCACTTCAGTCGGGACCTCGCGCGCAAAAATAGACACGCAAACCTTGAGCCTGCCCCGATTGGGATCAACTTCCTGAACGATTCCGCTGAAGCCCGCAAACGGACCGTCAGTAATCCTCACCTTCTCTCCAACGTCAAACCCGAGTTCCGCACGCGGCTTTTCACCCGAAGCCGCGCTCTGCCCTCGCAAATCCTCGACTTCCTTGTCCGAAAGCGGATGCGGCGGATCGCCGCCTAAAAAACCTATAACTCCCTGCACATTCCTTATGCAGGACCACGCCGGCGCATATATCTTGTGTTCAGAATCATAAAGCGCCGCCTCCAGAAAAACATATCCGGGAAAAAGCTTCCTGGTAACGGAAGTCTTTTTTCCGTTCTTGACCCTTATCACACGCTCCACCGGCACGAGAGCCTCGCCGATGCAGTCCCCGAGCCCCTGCTCAATTGCCGCGGCTTCCAGAAGCTTCTGCACCTTCTGCTCCTGCCCGGTCAATGTGCGGAGCACATACCAGCCCTTTTTCAGTTCACTCATAACAAAATCCAAGGCGGAAACAAAAATCAGCCCCTGAGGGAGGTAAGAAACCGGATGACGCCTGTCACAACCTGATCGCAGACAAGAACAAAAACGCTGAGCAGGAGAATCATTGCGGCAACGGCCCACGTAGATTCCACAAGTTCCTTGCGGCCGGGCCATGATATCTTACCGAACTCAGCCCTGCAGTCCCTCAGGAATGTGCCCAGCGATTTGAACATACCACTCGCCTTGTTCATATTTTCCTTCCCGCTCATCCGCGTCACCACGTACAATAATGACTTCCGTTGATAAAAAATGGCACGTCGGGCAGGACTCGAACCTGCAGCCGGCGGTTTTGGAGACCGCTGCTCTACCAATTGAGCCACCGACGTACTCTGAAATCGGCAAATCCCGTTTCGGGAAATTTTTACTTCTTCGTCTCTCTGTGAAGCGTGCGCTTGCGCTCGTGCGGGCAGTACTTCTTCATCTCAAGCCTTGAAGTAGTAGTCTTCCTGTTGCGCGTGGTCAAATAGTTCTGACGCTTGCACTCGGTGCATTCCATGATGGCTAATTCTCTAGGCATTTCTCTTCAAACTCCCCAGATCTCAACAGTTCAAAAGGACATGTTATCACATGCTGCCGGCTATAATCAAGAAAAAACTACCCGCAGCAGAACACCGCAATCCCCGCCACAGATAGAAGCTTTCCCCGCCGCAAATGGCGGGGAAAGCTGTCGCCGGCTGCTTACTTTATGATCTTCGACACCGTGCCTGCGCCAACAGTGCGGCCGCCTTCACGGATAGCGAAGCGCATTTTCTCCTCCAGAGCGACCGGAGCGATGAGGTTGACAGTCATGCGGACATTGTCGCCAGGCATGACCATCTCAACGCCTTCCGGAAGCCTGATGTCACCGGTAACGTCCGTCGTACGGATGTAGAACTGAGGACGATATCCTGGGAAGAACGGAGTATGACGGCCGCCCTCTTCCTTGGAGAGAACGTATACCTCAGCCTCGAACTCCCTGTGCGGGGTGATCGTTCCGGGCTTGGCGAGAACCTGACCGCGCTCAACATCTTCCTTCTTGGTTCCGCGGAGCAGGCACCCGATGTTGTCGCCGGCCTGTCCCTGATCAAGGAGCTTGCGGAACATTTCAACGCCGGTAACCGTCGTCTTCTGCGTATCGCGAAGACCGATGATCTCGACTTCGTCGCCCACTTTGATAACACCGCGATCGACACGGCCGGTCACAACAGTGCCGCGGCCTTCAATGGAGAAGACGTCCTCTATCGGCATCAGGAAAGGCATATCCGTCGGACGGACAGGCTCCGGAATGTAGTCATCGAGGGCCTGGACAAGCTCGGTAATGCAGGCGCACGCAGGATCATCGGCGCTCTCCGCCTTCGTGGCAGCAAGCGCGTTTCCGCGAATGATCGGGGTGTTGTCGCCGTCGAACTCGTACTTGGAGAGAAGCTCGCGGATTTCCATCTCAACAAGCTCAAGAAGCTCTGGATCATCGACAAGGTCCACCTTGTTGAGAAACACGACGATACGAGGCACGCCCACCTGACGGGCGAGAAGGACGTGTTCCTTTGTCTGAGGCATCGGGCCGTCAGCAGCCGAAACCACGAGAATGGCTCCATCCATCTGGGCAGCGCCGACGATCATGTTCTTAACAAAGTCCGCATGTCCCGGGCAGTCAACGTGAGCGTAGTGACGGATATCCGAGCTGTATTCAACGTGGGACGTGGCAATCGTGAGGATCTTCGTCGCATCACGGCGGCCGGCCGATTCTGAAGCTTTCGCCACGGTGTCGTAGGCGATATAGTTTGCCAGACCTTTGAGGGACTGAACGCGGGTCAACGCCGCGGTCAACGTTGTTTTGCCGTGGTCGACGTGGCCGATGGTACCTACGTTGACGTGCGGCTTGTCACGGGTAAAGGACTCTTTTGCCATTTTATTACCTTAGTTTCGTGTTTTCTTTTTAGGTACAGCTACTTTTTCTATGGAGCCCACAATCGGAATCGGACCGATGACCTCTTCCTTACCAAGGAAGTGCTCTGCCTACTGAGCTATGTGGGCCTCTGACTTCCCTGCATGCGGGAAAGCCCGACGCCGCCGCAAACACGGTTTGCAGACGGCTCCAGACGACGGCACGCCCGTACCATTTTTGCGCGCCTACCGCCATTACAGGGAAAACAATCGACTTAATATCCCATATATAACGATTCTCGTCAACAACATTTTTTCGACACGGGAAAAACCGTCGCAGTTGTACCTCGAAAAGTAAAACGTTCACAGTTTGAGGTATCCTCTGTTCGGATCCGGCGCCGCAGTTGTTCTCTGCTTTCGTGCGACGAACGGCAGGTAACTTGACGGCGAACTACTTTTTCGAGGACATACCGGAGAATCGAACGGGAGCAGGAACTTTCTGCCGGAGGAAAGGCCGGAACGTCACGAATCCGCCATTCGGTCTGCAGAAACCGACAAAACCGAACCAACCGGACACGGTAAAGGCGCAGGACAGCAGCCTACGGAAAAGAGAAGCGGCAGTTATTTACTTTTCTCCATTCTTTCGTAAACTGTAACTTGCGGGCGCGGAGGAACCAATGCGCTAAAACAGATTGGCTCCTGAACCGTTCCAATGCCGTAGGAGAAAGAACGGCGTCCCGGACACCGTCCGGGTCGCCGTCCCAGCCTCGCGACAGCGCACGAACCCCGCCTCATGCCAGACGATAGAGTCGACCCGGAGGAACTTCCATACGCGTGCAGACGCGCGTATCCCGACCGGCAAATTGCCGGAGGAAGAGCGGCATCACTTCAGCATAAGTTCGCTTACAAGTTTGTTGAATCGCGCCGGATTGTCAACAGGTGTTCCCTCCGCAAGCTGCGCCTGCCCGTACAGGAGGTCCGCCCAATCCCCGGACTTAGCCGGATCGGAAGCAACATTGTCCAGCATTTTCTGTATCAGGGGATGGTTCGGATTTATCTCAAGTACGCGAAGATTTTTGGGGACATCCTGCCTTATGGAGCGCATAAACCGCTCCATATGCGCCGTGTATCCGAACTCATCGGCAACGAGACAGCATGCCGAATCCGTAAGTCTGTTTGAAAGCCGCACGGACCGCAAACTGTCCTTGAAGCGCTCCGCAATAAAATCTGTGAGCGGCTTGAACCGGGCGTTCTTCTCGTCCGTCTCCTTTTTGCTCTCTTCGTTTTCAGATTTGCCGTCTCCCTCGGGCGCATCCAGATTTATCTCACCGCGATCCACGGCGCGAAGTTTCTTGCCGTCATACTCGTTGACCCTCTCGGCAACGAACTCGTCTATCGGATCCGTGAAGAACAGCACTTCATATCCGTGCTGCGCAAAACTTTCAAGAAGCGGAGAATTTTTCGCCGCGGCGAAAGTGTCCGCCGAAATGTAATATATTTCCTTCTGGGAAGATGGCATTCTCGACACATACTCCTTGAAAGACACCGTCCTGGTTTCATCGTCAGAAAGAGTGGACGGGAAGGATACGAGATCTCGCAGGCGATCCGTGTTCTCCCAGTCGCTGTGAACTCCCTCTTTGATCATGCGTCCGAATTCACGGCTGAAGCGAGCAAAATCTTCCGGCTTTTTTTCTCGCATATCCTCGATGCACGAGATTACCTTGCCGACGAGGACCTTCCGTATCCGATGTATTACGGCGTCGTCCTGAAGCATTTCACGCGACACGTTAAGCGGCAGATCAGACGAGTCTACAACACCTTTGACGAAACAGAGGTAGTGCGGCAGGAGTTCTTTTATATCGTCGCCTATAAGTACGTTGCGGGCGTAAAGCTGCAGCCCTGTTCTGGCATTTGAAAAGTACATATCGTACGGCGCAGACGACGGGATAAAAAGCATGGCGGAGAATTCGGTCGCTCCTTCCGCCGAAAAATGAATTGTAGCGAGCGGCGCCTCACTGTCATGAGCAATGTGCCTGTAGAATTCGTCGGACTCCTCTCCCGTAACCTCGCTCTTCGACTTTTTCCATATGGCCTTCATCGAATTTACAGTGACCGGTTCCTTGCGAACCTCGTTCCCGTCCTTGTCCTTTTCCGGTTCTGCGGACGGATCCGGAACGAGCACGATCGGATAAGCGATGTAGTCCGAATACCTGCGCACTATCTCGCGGATGCGCCACTCGTCAAGAAACTCGCTCATTCCCTCGCGCAAATGGAGCTTGATGGTGGTGCCGTACGCCGAATCCGAATCTCCGACGCCTATTTCATACTCCCCATTGCCGTCCGAGACCCAGCTGACCGCATCGGAACCGCGCCTGCGGGTGACCATCTCCACCTTGTCGGCCACCATGAAAGCCGCATAAAATCCGACGCCGAACTGCCCGATCATTTCCGGGGCGTTCCCTTTTTCCTTTATCGCCTTGAGAAACATCCTTGTTCCGGAGGACGCCACTGTTCCTATATTTCGTTCGACCTCTTCCGCCGTCATTCCTATGCCATTGTCGCAAACGGTCAGCGTACCGCCGGCGCGATTTGGAGTCAGCCGTATGCAGTATTCAGAGTCCGGCTCCATTGTCTTGTCTGTAAGCGCCTCAAATTTAGCCCGGTCTATTGCGTCAGACGCATTCGAAATGAGCTCCCTGAGGAAAACTTCCTTTTTTGAATACAGCGAATGAATGACGAGGTGAAGCAATTCGCTCACTTCCGTCTGAAACGCCTTCTTTTCTGTCTTTTCCATAGTTACCTTCCTGTTTTTCAAAATACCGTTCCGGACAAATCCGCACACGCATTATCCGGGCCCGACCTCCAGAAAACAAACAAATCCCCGCGCGCGTGAACGCGGCGCCGCTCTCCGGCGGCGCGCCCGCAAAACTTCCGCACAAGGAAAACCGAAACCCTAGTCTCTGTCGCGTCCGCCGAGAAGCCCGAGGCGCACCAGATAATACAGCAGCGTCATGAGCGCGCTTGCCGCAGCGGCGACATATGTGAGAAACGCCGCATTCAAAACACTGGAAGCTCCATCGGCGTTGCTGCCGTTTACAATGCCGCAGAGCTGCATTTCACGTTTCGCTCTGGCGCTGGCGTCCCATTCCACCGGCAGAGTCACAAATGAAAACAAAACCGCGGCCGCAAACAGAATAACGCCAAGTTTGACCAGAAACACGCCGAACTCCGTCCCGGACATAAGCAGCCCCAGAAGAATTATCCAATACGAGAACGTGCTTCCGAACTGAGTGACAGGCACGAGCGCCGTGCGGATTTTCAGCGGGAAATATCCGCGCGCATGCTGCACAGCGTGGCCGGCTTCGTGACAGGCCACACCCACCGCGGCAAGACTGTCGGACCCGTACACTCCGGGAGAAAGCCTCAGCGTTTTAGATACGGGGTCATAATGATCGCTCAAGAAACCGTCAACCCGCTCGATCTTCACGCCCTGCACTCCGGAATGAGAGAGCATCCTTCTGGCCGCCTCCGCTCCGGTAAGACCGGAACCCGAAGGAACTCCGGAATACTTCGAAAATGTGGTTTTCACAAGTGCGGACGCTATTACCGACAGAATCAGAGCCGGCAAAAGCATGATTATGTAAAGGGGATCAAAAAACATGAGACTCTTCTCCTATCTTTCTTGTCTTGTTCTGCGTTCCACAACGCTGTCCGGATTCTGCACTCCGCACAGCGACAAAAGATTGAAAGCATAAACCGTACCACAGCGTTAAACCGCACGCCAAGCGACAGTTTTGCATTCCACTGCGCCGCATCCGGAGACATAATGACACACAGAGACAGAAACGCCCGCGCTCCGGATGTTCCGAAAATTCGCGGGCGTATGCCGGGATTCCGGCTTTTCGAGGTGTTTTAGAGACCTGTTCAGTCTTCTGCGACAACCCACACCTTTATGGTTGCGGAAACCTCGGGATGCGGCTTAATCTCAACGTCAAACGTCCCAAGCTGCTTTATGTTGCCGTCGAGCGAAACCATGGCCGGCTCGATCCCTTCCACTCCCTGCGCCTTGATTTCATCCGCGATCATAGCGGCGGAAACGGAGCCGTAAAGGGCTTCGCCGTCCACAGTCTTCATGCGCAGTGTGACAGACACCTTGGACAATTTTGCCGCCACGGCTTTGGCCGCGTCGAGATATTCCTTCAGGCGGCGTTCACGCTCGGCCTTGAGCTTTGCCATGCGGCGGCGTGAGGCCTCCGTCATAACTTCCGCTTTGCCTTTCGGAATTAGGAAGTTGCGTGCGTAGCCATCGGCCACTTTGACAACATCGCCCTGATTTCCCAAACCGGCGACGTCTTCTACCAGTAAAAGTTCTGTTGACATTTCTGTACGCCTCTTTCTTCTGCGAAATTACATCATAAGTCCCATGCTGCGGGCGCGGCGGATACCATGCTTCACCTTGCGCTGCTGACTCGAGCTGAGCCCGCTCAGGCGCTGGGGAAGGACTTTCCCGTGTTCGCTCACATAGCGGCGCAGAAATTCCACATCGTTGATGTCAATGACGGTGACGTCGCCGTCCGGAGCCTTTTTGCGGATAGGTGTTTCCATCCTGCGAATTTTACTTTCTTTGCGGATTGCCATTGCTTCTCCTGTTTTCTCTTACGTGATTGTTTCAAAATAAATCAGAACGGTACGTCTTCGCCATCCACCGCATACGGTGCATCCGGCGGTTCAGACATATCTCCCCCGGCCCGGTGCGTCTGCGCCGTCCCGCGTCCCTGCACAGAGAGAGACGGCCCGAGGAACTGCACGCGTGCAGCCACAACACGCAGTTTGTTGCGTTTCTCCCCCTGCTGAGATTCCCACTCGTCGTACTGCAGTCTCCCCTCAACGAAGACCGGACTTCCTTTTCGAAGAAACCGCTCGCACGATTCCGCCTGTTGTCCCCACACGGAAATGTCGACATACACAGCCTTTTCAACGCGCTCTCCGTTTTTGTCACGAAAATTCTCGTTGACGGCCAGCCGGACGTCACAGACCGCAATCCCCGAAGGGGTTCGTCTGAGCTCCGGGTCTCTCGTGAGATTACCCATGAGAATAACCCTGTTGAAACTTGCCATGCTCGTATCCTCCTTCCCCTGTGACCGACCCGACGCGGAAACTCCCGCCCCCGGCTATAGAGTCCGGCGATCAGTCTTCAGCCGGCATTTCAGCCGGCATCTCTTCCGCAGCTTCCGCCGCAGTTTCCTCTTTCTGTTGTTCCTGCCTTGCCTTGTAAGCGGCGCGGCGCTTGTCATCTTCGGCCTTCGCAGCTTCCATCCGCTCGTCGCGCAGCGTTATCTGAACGCGGAAGCAGTCTTCATCCAGAGCGTATCTGGCATGAAGTGGAGCGATGGACTGCGGATCCATCGAAAAGCGGATCTTGGCGTAAACGCCGCTGTCGCGCTTGCCCATTGTACGGGCAAACTGGCGGCGTCCGAGCAAATCGGCCTGCTCGACCGTCCCGCCGAGCTTTTCAATCTCGGACTTCACTTTATCTACAGACTTGTCGGCGGTATCTTCCCTGACATTTCCACCGAAAATAAACAACGCTTCGTAATTCCTTGACATTTGTCTTTCCTTTTCCAAATTTACTCTGTTTCAGCTTCGGATACCGGAGCACGGACAGGCGAGAACGCATTGAATCTGTTCATTGCGGCCTCGGAACCGCGCTCCGCCGCGAACAGCGCAGCATCAGCCGCCCGCGAATAAGCGTCTTCCATGACAGACTGCGTCTCAGGCGGCATCTTTCCCAGGACGAAACCCGTGAGATCCTCCCCCGGGCGGTCGCCGCCTCCTACGCCAACCCTGATCCTGATGAACGCCCCAGTCCCGAGGCAGGTCCCCACCGACAGCAGCCCTCTGTGCCCGCCGAAGCCGCCATCCGGGCGAATGCGAATTCGCGACGGAGGCAAATTCACATCATCACAGACAACTATCACATCGGACGGTTCCGCCTTGTAGTAGCGCATGGCGGCCGCCACGGCTTCGCCGCTGGCATTCATGTACGTGGACGGCTTCATGAGCAGGAGTTTTTCGCCGCCGGAGGAGAGCGCAGGAGCCACGTCCGCCTTGAACCGGGAAGAGAAACGCCACTCGCACCCGAGACGCCTGCAAAGAACGTCCACGGATGCGAACCCCGCATTGTGCGGTGTACCGGCGTATTCCGGTCCCGGGTTTCCAAGTCCGGCAATTATTTTCATGACCAGCTCTGCGTCTCCTTGGCTCGGGGATTATCCTTGTCGGCCGGGTCAGGACTGGGCGCCGCCCCCGTCCTTATCCTTGGATCCTTTCTTAACGCTCAGCTCCGGCTGTGCGACGGCATCAGCGGACGCCGTATCCTCCGTAGCAGGCTCCTCTTCTTCCTTCGCCGGCTCCTCGACCGTTGCGATCACCTGATCCGCATGCGTAACTATCACGTAGCGGTCGTCGAGCTTGATATCGCCCACCGTGATGTCCGACCCGATGCCCAGGCCGGAAACATCCACTTCTATCTTCTCCATGATATCGGAAGGCAGGCACGAAACTTCAATCTCGTGTCTCACCTGGTCGAGAACACCTCCGAAATTGGCGACTCCGTCCGGAATTCCGACGAGCACCACCGGTATCTGCACGTGCATCTTATGACGTTCGTCGATCTCACCGAAGTCCGCGTGCGTAACGCGTCCAGTGAGTCCATCGCGCTGTATTTCGCGCAGCAAAGCTTTGGTATTTTTCCCGCCGCAAACGACCGTCACGACGAGCTGTGCGCCCGCATGTCGGCTCAGCATGCGCTCAAACTCGTGCGAATCGAGCTTCAGCAGTTCCGAAGCTCCGTCCGTACGCGACAAAACCGCCGGAATTGACCCGGCGCGGCGCAAACGGCGCGCAGCCGTGGATCCGCTCTCCGTGCGGAGTTCCGCATTGACTGTTATTTCCTGTGCCATATTTTTTCCTTAACTCGGCCCGTCGCTGCAACTTCGGGCGTTTCCTTTCTTTTTATCAACATCCACCGCACCGCCGCGCGCGCATGAGGCGCTCATCCGCACCGCACCGCCGCGCGAAAGCAAATGCATCACATCCTGAAAAGCGTGCTTATAGACTGGTTGTTATGTATCCTTCTAATTGCCTCGCCGAACAGCTCCGCCACAGACAGCACAGTCACCGGCAGACTCTCTTCGTACTGCTGAGGCACCGTGTCCGTAACTATAAGTTCGGAAATTTCCGAACGAACCAGTCTGTCTATGCCCTTGCTGTTAAGCAGCCCGTGCGTAACCGCCGCATACACCTTGCGCGCGCCGTTCTTTCTCACGAGATCTGCCGCAGCCGAAAGCGTGCCGCAGGTGCTCGTAAGGTCGTCGATCATCACCACGTCCCTGCCCTGAACGTCGCCGACGAGCGAAAACGCCTCCACCTCGGACGGCCCCCGGCGCTGCTTGGCGGCAATGGCAATCCCGCATCCCATCACCCTCGCGTAGCTGTACGCCGTTTTCACGCTGCCTGTATCCGGCGCAACAACCACCGGATCCTCCAGATTCTTGCTCTGAAGGTATTTCAAAATGACGGGATACGCATGAAGATGATCCACCGGAATATCGAAGTACCCCACTATCTGGGCCGCATGCAGATCCATCGTCAATATGCGGTTGGCGCCCGCCGCGACAAGGAGATTGGCGACGAGCTTGGACGTGATCGGAACTCTGGGCTGGTCTTTCCTGTCCTGCCGCGCATAGCCGTAAATCGGCATCACCGCCGTAATTCTGGCCGCGGAGGCCCGCTTCATGGCGTCTATCATTATGAGAAGCTCCATGAGCATCTCATTCGGACGCCCGCAGACCGACTGTATGGCAAAGCAGTCCTCCCCGCGCACTCCCTCCTGTATCTTTACAAACGTTTCACCATCCGGAAACGATATTACGTCGGCCGCGCCGAGATCCACACCCAGATACGACGCTATGCTCGCGGCGAGCCGCGGATTTGAATTCCCTGTAAAAATCTTCACGTCTGCTTCCCGTTCAACTTTATACCGGGCAGCGCCGCCAGCTCATTGCGAACTGGTTGCCCGACATGGATTCGAACCATGACTCAGGGCGTCAAAGGCCCATGTGCTGCCATTACACCATCGGGCAACGTCGAAACGACTCTGCTCCACACATCCCGCGGAAGCCGGCCCCGCACCGCATCGGCATGCTCGCGGCTCTCCGCGAGCCCGAACACAGCAGATCCGCTCCCCGAAAGGAGTGCCGACAAAGCTCCGCTTTCCCTGAGCGCCAGGCAAAAGCGCTCGGTTTCCGGATAATATCTGCCGACTGTATTCTGAAGCCCGTTGAAAACCGTACGAGAAGCCTCGCGGACATCCCCGTTTCTCACGGAACGGACGGCATTCTTACATATTTCCGGGTCCGGAGTCAAGTCCGGAGTCCAGAGGGAATACATCCTGCCCGTAGAAACCGCAAATCCCGGGAAAACCACAACAAGCCAGAAAGGCGCCGCCGCCTTTTCGCCATGCCCGAAAACGGGCCGCACTCTCTCGCCCCGGCCTTCCATCACGACCGCCCCCCCGAGCAGCTGCGCGGGGACATCCGACCCCAGAGCCGCCGCCGCGCCAGTCAGGGATTCTCTCGAGGCCGCCGGCATCCACAACCGCCTGAGAGCCTCGACGGTTCCGGCCGCATCCGCACTCCCGCCGCCCATACCGGCGCCGATGGGCACGCGCTTTACAATGCTGATCCGGCAGCCCTTCGCCGTCCCGCAGAGATCTTTCATCATCAGCGCCGCCCTGACCGCGAGATTCTTTTCCGGAGGACATTTGCCGAGTTCGGAGGTATCCACGCCGTCGCCGGAGATGCTGCAGGACACGTCTCCGCCGTCCGTTTCGCAGACGGTCACAGTTTCAAACAGCGACACGGGCACCAGCACGCTGCGCAAATCATGATAACCGTCGCTTCGTTTACCGAGAATCTCAAGCGTAAGGTTTATCTTTCCGGGAGCGTCGACAGTAACAGATTTCGACATAAAGTATTTTCGTATTCTTAGAAGAACCGCCGACATCGCGGCTCTGCGATACCGGCAGCGATCAAATCAGTCCGCTCCCCGCGACACCGCAAGCAGACCGCTCCTCGACAGATCCATTATCGAATATGGTCGCAGCACGCGCAGGAAGTCCTCCACGTCTTCACGGGAACCAACGAACTGTATGGTTACAAAATTCTCTCTGACGCCTATTATAGACGCCTTGAACAGGGCGACGATCTCCATGATTTCGGCGCGTTTGTTTCTTGGTGCGGCGACGTCAAGAAGGATCAGCTCACGCTCCAGATAACGCTGCGACGTCAGGTCGTTCACCTTGATCACGTCCACGAGTTTGTTGAGCTGTTTGGTGACCTGTTCGAGCACGTGTTCGTCGCCGATTACAGTAATCGTCATGCGCGAAAACATCGGATCCGCGCAGGGACCGACATTAAGAGTGTCAATATTGTACCCGCGGCCGGAAAAAAGCCCCACAATTCTGGAGAGAACTCCTGGCTGATTCTCAACCGTTGCGTTAATTATGTGCTTCTGCTTCATGGGATTGTTATCGGCAGTTTTCATGAAAATCTCCTGATTGTGTCTTTCACGGAACCTCCGGGCGGAATCATCGGCAGAACATTGCTCATAGGCTCTACAATGAACTCAAGAACCCATACCGACGGATCGTCAAAAGCTTCCTTCAGCGCCGGCGCTACATCTTCCGGCGCTGAAATGCGGCGCGCCTTCGCACCATACGCCTCCGCCAGCTTCACGAAGTCGGGCAGATACGCCGGCAGATCCGGCGACGCCTTGATGTGTTCGTTCTCAGGACGCCCGTCCTGTGTGAGCACCGTGGCGGAATGCACCCTTCCGAAGAACATGTCCTGCCATTGGCGCACGTTGCCAAGATAACCGTTGTTGAGGATCAGCACCTTGACGGGCAGTTTGTGTTCCACGGCCACCACAAGCTCCTGCAAGTTCATCTGCATGCCGCCGTCCCCGGTAACGCACACGCAAAGCTGCCCGGGTCTGCCGATCTGAGCGCCTATCACGCCCGGAAGGCCGAACCCCATCGTTCCCAGTCCGCCGGAGGAAAGGAAATTCCGAGGCGTATTGTGCCGGAAGAACTGCGCCGCAAACATCTGCCCCTGCCCCACGTCCGTGCATATCAGGGCTTTGCCGCCGCTCACCGCATCGATCTGCTCTATCACGTACTGCGGCATTATGGCCCCCGACGGGGATGGCTCGTACGAGAACGGATCCGCCTTCTTCCAGTCAAGGCATTTTTCCACCCATGAAGCGTGCTTCTGCTCGCGCACCTGCGGCAGCAGCGCCTTGAGCACCACCTCCAGATGCCCTACCACCGGCAGGTCGCACCGGACGCTCTTGCCGATCGCCGACGGATCGATATCTATGTGCGCAATCTTAGCATTCGGCGCAAACCCCGAGACCTTCCCCGTGACGCGGTCGTCAAAACGCGCCCCGACGGAAATCAGCAGATCGCACTCGGAAATCGCCATATTTGCGGCGATCATGCCGTGCATGCCGCACATGCAGAGCGAAAGCGGATCGGTCTCGGGAAAAGCTCCGAGCGCCATCAGTGTCGTCGTCACCGGAATGTCCGCCTTGTGCGCAAGTTCAGCCAAGAGCCCGCACGCCCCGGCAGCAATCACCCCTCCGCCGACGTACAGGAGCGGACGGTCCGCAGAATTTATCAGCGACGCCAGCCGTGATATCATCTTTGGATGTCCCTCATACGAAGGCCGGTACCCCACCCTCGTGAACGTGTCCGGGAAAGGCACCGCCGTGCGGCCCACCTGAACATCCTTAGGCAAGTCGATGAGCACCGGACCCGGCTTTCCCGTGCGCGCTATGTGATACGCCTCCACCATAACGCGAGGCAGATCGTTGACGTCGCGCACAAGAAAGTTGTGCTTCGTCACGGAGCGCGTTATCCCGCACGTATCCGCCTCCTGAAACGCATCATTCCCGATCATGGTGGTGGACACCTGCCCCGACAGGCAGACCAGCGGCACGCCGTCCATATTCGCAGTGGCAAGCCCGGTCACTGTATTTGTAGCGCCGGGACCGGACGTCACCATGCAGAAACCCACCTCCCCGGTGGCGCGCGCGTACGCGTCCGCCATATGCACCGCGCCCTGTTCGTGACGCGGCAGTACGAACCTGATGCTCCTGCTCTTTATGAGTTCGGCAAAAACGTTGATAATCTGTCCGCCGGGATACCCGAACAATACTTTGCACCCGACCTTTTCCAAACCCTCAATGACGCATCTTGCGCCAGACCTCATAGTGTCCTTTTCCGTCTTCAATGTGAACCCTCCCTGATCAAACGGCCACGGACAAGCCACGCACGCTGCGGCGTCCCGCCGCAGCGTGCTCACTGTGTTTAAAAGCAAGTACCGGACGGTTAATATACACTTTGCATTGTCCGCATGTCAACACACCGCTTGACTCTGCACCGCCGCGTGAAGTATAATATCAAATCCTTTTGAAAAGGCATCATCAATAAGCATTAGCAACAAATACGGCCCTGCAGCGCCGGGGCCGCGCAGGAGTTTCCCATGCCATACACAGCGTCTGATCTCAGAAAAGGGCTGAAAGTAATGTTCGAAGGCCAGCCCTACGTGGTAACAGAATACCAATTCACCAAGCCGGGAAAAGGGCAGTCCATCTACACATGCCGGCTGAAACACCTTCTTACGGAAAACACGTTCGTCAAAAACTTCCGCGAGAATGACGTTTTCGAAAAACCAGATCTCGAAACCAAAACCATGAACTTCTCATATGCCGACGGGGACACGTACGTGTTCGTCGACGAAAACTATGAGCAGGCCGAAATTCCCGAGTCCGTGCTTGGGGACAGAAAGTACTTCCTGGTGGACGACATACAGTGCGACATCGTCTATCTCGACGGAAAACCGATCGACATCGAACTGCCGTACTTCATCGAGCGCAAGGTGATCTCCACAGAACCCGGCGCAAAGGGCAACACCGCAGCTGGAAAGGTTATGAAACCGGCCACGCTTGAGGGCGGGTACGTCATACAAGTGCCCATATTCGTCAACGAAGGCGACTGGATACGTGTTGACACGCGCACCGGCGAATATGCCGACCGCATAATGGGACGCAAGTAAATGGCTTGCCTTGCAGGCTTGAAAATTTCGCTGACGGCGGCAATGTTCTTTGCCGCCGCCGCTTCTGTTTTCGCACTCGGGCCGCATGAGGTCGCCGTCATCGTAAACGAACGTTCCGTGGAGTCCGTCCTCATGGGGCGCTCATACTGCTCGCTGCGCGGTATCCCTGAGTGCAATCTTATACGTCTTGACATCCCGCGCGAGGTATACGATCCTGCCTCGGAAGTCTCCGTATCTCCCGAGGAATTCACAAAGTACATATGGGAGCCGATCGCGGCCGGGCTCAAGAAAAACGGCATCCATGGTCAGGTGCTCGCATACGTGTTCTCGTGCGCGTTTCCGGCGAGAGTGGACACGCAGCCCGCCATATCCCTTACCGGGGCGGTATTCCTCAGAGGGAAGTTTGCCGATCCGTCCGAAGTTCAGAACGGCACTGCTTCATCGCCGCTTTTCTCGGGGCCTTTCGACAAGGACGGAGAAGCTGAAGACTCCGCATCCTTCGACCGCAAACGCGCAGAGCTGATGTTTTCCATGCCCATGCCCGCAATGATGCTCGCATTCACCGGCATTAATGGCGTCCCGTTCGACGCCGCGATGGCTTCTCTCACGCGAAGCGCCGGCGCAGACGCCACATTCCCGTCCGGCACTTTTTATTTTCACATCACCGACGATGTGCGTACGGAATGCCGCGTCTGGCAGTTTGAGAAAGCGGCGGAGCTTATACGCCAGTACGGCGCCAAAGCGGAAATATCCACCAACGCGCCTTCCGACCGGCTGCCCATCGCCGGATACATGACAGGATCGAGAACCGCATCCCCCGGACAGATGAACATCCTCCCCGGCGCGTTCTGCGACAATCTCACCAGCTTCGGAGCGGCATTTGACCGCCGCGAACACACAAAGGCGACGGAATGGCTCAAATACGGCGCCGCAGCTTCCGCAGGAACCGTCACGGAACCGTACGCCCTGTGGACAAAATTTCCGAATGCCGTAATTTTCAAGCACATGCTTTCCGGATGCACCGCCATCGAGAGCATCTATCAGTCCGTAAAATGCCCGCTGCAGTTATTGCCCGTCGGGGACCCGCTGTGCGCCCCGTGGGCTCCCAGACCGGAAGTCTCCATCGTATCAGAGGCAGAGGGCAAGCTCAGCGGGACGGCCGAGTTCTCCGCCGCCGTCCCCACGGAAGAAAAGAATGCCCGCCGGCTCTATACATGGCTGGTAGACGGGAAGCAGGCCGCGTCAGGCGGGAATTTTCGGCTGGATACGCGCGAGCTCCCCGACGGATATCACACCGTACGCCTAATCGTACGGCAGAATCATGGAACCGTACGGATCCAGAATTATTCCGAGATCCGCATAACTACCGCCAATCCATGAACACTGCGCCGCGGATCCGGGACGCAGAAGGAGGAAGGTGACAATGAAAAATTTCGTTCCCATAATCCTCGCCTCCGCTCTGGCGCTATGTCAGGGATGCGGCAGAGAGCGGCTCTCAACAAGGACCGAGGCTGAGGCTCGCGAGGCCGCACAAAAGGACATGGTTTCGGCCTCTGCGCTTCAGGATGAGGGCAGACTGGAAGAGGCTAGAAACATGTTCGGCAAAATCGTAGCTGAACAGCCGACCAATGGACTCGCACGGCTCAGATATGCCATATTGCTGCAGGACGTCAGCCCAGCCGACCCCTACGCGGCGCTATGCCATTTCGACGCGTACCTCAAACTGCGTCCCGATGCTGAAAAAACGGCCCTCGTCAACGAAAGAATGCAGCAGCTCCGAAGGCAGATTGCCAGAAGATTCGATGCCGATCACATAACCGACAACGAAAAGGCGCGTGACGAAGCCCTCGAGCAGATGCGGCTGCTGAACATCGAGCTTACAAACAAAAAAAACGAAATCGAGACTTTGAAAAAACGCCTCGAAAAAGTGGAAGAGGAAAACCGTTCCGTCCGGCACGAACTTGGGAGGCTCCAGCGGCATATAGACAACATCAGCTCGGGATTCCACGTCTCAGCACCCGCCACACGCACCTATAAGGTGGAAAAGGGAGACACGCTCTGGCGCATCGCCAGGGACATCCTTCAGGATCCGTCACGCAACGTCGAAATCGCCGTGCTCAATGGTATCGACACTGACACCCCCCTCGTGGAAGGTCAGGTTATTCTCATTCCATAGCGTCCGCTTTTTTGTTTATGCGGCGATTGCAGACCGTAGCAGGATAATATGTTCGGCAAAAAGAAAAAACAACGTCTACCGCACGCGGAAATGTGCATAATGCCGCAGTCCGATGCCCCTGCCAGACGCAAACGCAGAAACGAGTACCTCGGAGGGGAAGACAGTCCCAGCGAGCTGCACAAATACGTGTCCGCAGGAAATATCGAGGACATGAGCGCAAAAAAGAACCGGCAGCGGCGCGTCCGCGGAGGAGTCGGCCCCGACACCGTCATAGCCGCCCTGCTTGCAGCGATATGGTTCTTTTTCAGATAACGCCCGGTATTCCCGCCGCCACATGAGGCACGGCCAGCATGAACAACATCACTACTTCCCATCACAGTTCCGCCGGTACAGATGCCGCCGCGGCAGAATGCAGCCCCGCCGCTGACGCGGCAGGAGGACGCCAAAGCAAAGCCCGCATCTGCTTTATACTGTTCAGCGAGTTTTTCAAAATCGCCACATTTGTCGTGGGAGGAGGATTTGCCATTCTGCTTGTGGCAGACGACATTTTCGTCCATAAATACAAGTGGATACACGATGGCGAACTTGCCGATATGCTCGCCCTGATACAAACGGTGCCGGGGCTTACCGCAGGCAACATAGCCATATACATAGGGTACCGCGCGGCGGGAGCCGCCGGCGCGTTCTGCGCTCTGTGCGGAGTGGCGATGCCCTCTTTTATCGTCATATCGATTGTAGCAATGGTATTCGACCGCATCCCCGTTCACAACAGATTTGTAAGCGGGGCATTTCTCGGCGTCAGAACGGCAATGACCGGCCTCACGGCGCTTACCCTCGTCCGCATATGGAAAAAAGCCGTTTCTGATCCGCTTCAGGCGCTTGTCTTCGCCGCCGGCGTCATCGCGGTATCGGTCTTTCACATCGGCCCCGGATGGCTGATAGGCTGCGGCATAATTTTTGGGCTGCTGTGTGCAGTCCTCGTTATAGACCGGGTGGAAAAAGCGGAATCCGACAGAAAGGACGGCTGACGAATGCAGTACGTATACCTGTTCATGGTTTTCGCCGGATTCGGCTTCATGTGCCTGAGCGGAGGGGGCAGCCTCACACAATTCTACATAGACGAACTGGTCATCCGCAGAGCCTGGATGACGTTGGACGAACTCGGCAATTTTATGGCGGTTTCCCAATCGACCCCGGGTCCGATCGGCGTGAATCTGGCGACGTTCATAGGCTTTAAGGAACTCGGACTTCTCGGCGGGCTGTGCGCTACAATCGGCCTCCTTGCACCATCATTTTTCATGATGACAATCGTCGTCAGATCATACTCAAAATGGTCCTCCAAACCATGGCTCAAAGGCATAATGTACGGCATAAAACCAGTGACCGCCGCTCTGGTATTCACCGCATTTATAGCCTTTCTCGGCATGTCTCTGCTCTCGGGGCAGTTTCCGGCAGACTCTCTCGCAAAATTCGTCTTTGCCGGGGGCACCCGCCCTCAAATGCCATCGCTGCGGTGGGAAATGGTTCCCGTTTTCATCTGCTCCATCATTCTGCTGCAGACAAAAAAAGCCGGGATATTTCAAGTGATCCTGCTTTCCGCCGCCGCGGGAGCCGTACTTGAAGCCTTCAAATAACGCCGAAAAACTGCTGCAGCGGAGAACAACGCATGATCTGCCGGAATCAGCTTACACCAATGCAGATGAGAAGGTCCCAGAGGAACCTTTACTTCTTCAACATCGTAAACGGCATATCGTATATGTGCCTTGGCGAGACGGTGATCATACTCCTTGCCATACGGCTTGACTGCCCGGACTGGACCGCCGCCGTACTCGGCGCCATGATTTACTTCGGCTTCACACTGCTTCCGCTGGGAAGGCCCATGACCGCCAGATACGGAGCGGCGGCCACGCAAGCCCTGTGTTGGGTGGCGAGAAACATCGCGGCCGTCGCTGTCGCATCGTCAACACTCTGGCACATTCTCGGACTGGAATGGCTCAAACTCGCCTCGCTCATCGCCGGAGCATACCTGTTCTACGGATTCAGGGCGGCAGGCGTCGTCATGTCGCAGCCACTGATAGGCGACATCTGCATCGAAAACGACAGGGCGAAGGTACTGGCGGTGTCGGGCGGATTTTTCTACTCTTTCTGCCTTCTGACGCTTATTCTGGTGATCGTCGTTGTCAACAGTTCTCCGTCAATGTGGACGCTCTCTTCGCTTATCCTTTTCGGTTCCGCAATGGGCGTGACCGCATCGAGGTTTACAAAAAAAATCGACGAAACCGAAGCGCTTAGGGATTCCGCGCGCAAACCGCTGTACGATGAGCTTGTTGAGGCCGCACACAACCCGTCTCTAAAAAAACTGCTTGCCGTGGGATTCGCTTCCAGTTTTGCGCAAATCCTTATAACATCGGTTTCCACCGTCACTCTCAAGCGCGGATACGGTCTCTCCGATACATCCGCCCTTTTATACTCTCTGGCGCTCTTTGCCGCAAGCGCGGCATCCTCATTCCTTACCGGGGCCGTCTCCCGTAAAATAGGACCGCGCAAAACCATGTTTTATATATACTCGCTGTTCATCGCCGCACCGGCGCTGTGGCTCATCTCGGACATGAGCGGAGCTCCGTCCGTGCCCGTGTGTATACTCATCTTCGCCGCAATCGGAGCCGGAAATGTGGGCATGAACAACACAATCGCGCATTATTTTCTGCAAACCGTACCGACTTCGAACCGAATAGCGGCTTCCACCGTCCTCAACGTAGTTACCGGTGCGGCCGCCGGCATCGCCGGGATTGCAGTCTCCGCATGCCTGCTGCACGCCGCATCTGCCGGAAGCGCAGCGGGCTTCCCCCTCGATTCTTACATGCGGTACTTCAAAATGACGCTGTTTTTCATCATCCCCGGAATCGTCGCCATATTCAGGCTCACACCGCTCCCCGAGGAAAAACGGCGCATAAAAAGGCTCTGGCCGCACGTATAGGCCCTCCCCTGCCGCATTTGCTGAAGCTCGCGGCGCCGGATATCTCCGCCTCCGCCCTCATCTTTATCACGGAGCGCCGCGCTTTCAGAAAAAAGGATTTGCGCCGCCTTGCCCGGTTCCGTAAATGAAACATGAAAACCCGGCATTGACTCATGCGGCCGCTAACTGCTACATTACCCGTCCTGAATGCCCATTTTGAACACTTAATGCGAATGCGTGTCGCAGGAACACTGCAATGATCGACAACACCCCTGCAAGGCCCGGAACAGCTTCCGATGAAAGAGCCGCGCTCCAGCACTTCCGCTCCGGCATCGACCTGCCCGGCTTGCGCTGCTACCCGGGAACAAATCATGCGGTACGGCTGGCGGGGAAGCTGCGAACATGTCAGCCCGACGCATCGTCACCGCCGGTTCCGGCGTGAAAACCGGCGACAGCCGTACGCATTGCGGCACGCTTCGCTTCAGAACACACTTTCGAAAAGGATGCTGCCGCATGGACAATCTGATTCACACAACACTTCCGGCCTCTGCCGGATTCGACCCCAAAGCGCTCAAAATCGCCAAGCTGTGCAAAGCCTCCGGCGGCAGAGCCTTCTTTGTCGGAGGATGCGTCAGAGACTCTGTCCTCGGCCTGCACCCATCGGACACGGACATCGAAGTGTACGGCATGTCCGCGGATGCGCTTTACAAAGCCCTGACATCGGAGTTTCAGGTGCAGCTGGTCGGCGCATCGTTCGGGGTCTTTAAGATCTCCGGACACGACATAGACGTCTCTATACCGCGCACAGAAAATAAAATCGGGAAAAAACACAGTGATTTTCAGGTAAGCGTCCAACCGGAAATCCCGTTCCGTGAGGCAGCGGAAAGACGCGACTTCACAATAAACTCCATTATGTACGATCCGCTCTCCAACGAGCTTATAGACCCATGGAACGGATTGTCCGACCTGAAAAACGGCGTGCTCAGGCACGTAAGTGAAAAATTCCAGGAAGATCCGCTGCGGGTCCTCCGGGCAATGCAGTTCATCTCGCGATTTGAACTCACCGCCGCCCCGGAGACGGTCGCGGTCTGCCGCTCAATGAGTCAAGAAGGCCTTTCCAGAGAACGACTTGCCGGGGAATGGGAGAAAATGCTCCTCAAGGGCACCCGCATGGCCGAGGCTCTGAGGTTCCTCCGCAATTGCGGATGGCTCAAATGGTATCCGGAACTCGAAAGCCTTGTCGAATGCCCGCAGGATACGGTTCACCACCCGGAAGGCAGCGTGTGGGAGCACACCATTCTCGCAGCGGATCACATCCCATGCGTAAGACGCGGTGTAAAGTCCGACGATCTCGCCGTGGCAGTGTCCGTACTCTGCCACGATTTCGGCAAACCCTCGACCACAAAAAAACTTCCGGACGGACGGATAATAAGCTATATGCATGAGATATCGGCAGACGACCAAATCAGCAGCTTTATCCAGAGGCTGTGGAACATGCAGGATCTGAAAACACTTGTGCTGCGACTGGTCCGGGCACATATGAGACCTGTAAGCCTCGTTGTCGCAAAAGCATCAGACAAGGCATACAGGAAGCTTGCCGCGGAAGTAATGAGGCCGGACCTTCTCTCGGATCTGGTGGAATGCGATTTGTCGGCATCCGGCAAAGGAATCGCCAAAAATATGGAACTGGTTTCAGAATTCAGATCAATTCTTGCCAGACTGTCCATAGGATCAGCGCCACCGGTGCCGTTTGTCACAGGGGCGCACGTCATCGAACGCGGAATTTCCCAGGGGCCGGAAGTGGGAGAAATCCTCCGCACACTTTATGACGCGCAGCTCGCCGGGAAATTCACCGATCTGGATGGAGCAATTAAATACCTTGACAAGGTAATTGCGACAAGAAAAAAACAGTCCAGCCTTACGTAAAATCGGACAAAACCCCTTCGTCCGGCAAAAACGCGAAGGCCAGAAGCGCCGCAATCCCGGGATAATCCACGCGTCGCCGCCGGGAAAACGGCGGCGACGATTCCGTGGCAGGGAGCGCTTGGGCTGGGCCGAGTCTGGAGCACGGACTTGCCTGAAACGCTGAGAAACAGCCGCTTTCTGACGGGCAGATACACGCGCTGCGGTTTTTCTTTACCGGCAAAGCCCCATGCCTGACGATTAAAACCGGCGAAAATGAAAGTTCATGAACACGGAGAACGAAAAAGCGCGGCGGCAAGACATCCCTGCCACCGCGCAATTGAACTTCAGCAATGGGCTGTTAAACAGAAAAGCGGGAAAGAAGCGGCCCATATTCAGCGGCGTTCTTTCCCGCACGCGCCCTCTTGCGGGACGGCTGTCCGATTCAGAGGAGGCTTACCTCGCCCAGCCCGGGAGCTCACGCGGCTCCGGAGAAGGCTCTTCCTCACCGGATTCAGACGGAGCGGGCTCCGCTTTCACAGGCTCGGAAACCACCGTTTTCTCGAGAATCTCGATCTTGGCGGAGTCCTCGATCTTCTGCATGAACTCCATTTGCGCACGGCGCGTCGCTTCCGCAGTCATACCGGACTTCAGCATCTCCTTAACGTCCTCGAACTTCACAGGGCCGCCTTCGTCACGGCTTTCCACGAGAATCAAATGCCATCCGAACTGCGTTTTTACGGGCTTGCCGACCTTGCCGATCTCCTGAGAGAAAGCCGCGTCCTCAAACTCCTTTACCATCTGCCCGCGTCCGAAACGTCCCAGACTCCCTTTGGAGGCTTTTCCGCTCGGGCAGTCGGAGTTTTCCTCCGCCAGTTTGCCGAAATCCGCGCCGTTTACAAGCTGATCATACAGCCCGTCAATCTTCTTCTTCGCTTCCGCATCGTCTTCGCCCTCCTCAACTTTCACGAGGATATGACTTGCAGTAACGGACGGCTGATTCGTAGCGGCGGAGGGGTCCTGTGCGATAATCTCGTCGAACCTGGCTTTCACGTCATCATCCGAAATTTCCGGAGTTTTTACGTTTTTCTCGATCAGTTTTTTGAAACGGACGTCACGTGTCACCATCTCCTTTACAGAGGCCACGTCCTGCCCCATTCTCTGAGCAAGGCTCTCGAAAGAAACATCCGGCCCTGCATTTTCCTTGAGAAAATCCAACACTTCCGCATCGGTTACGGATACCCCCTCCTTGTCGCACTCCCGGTCAAGAAGCGCCGCGGTCACGAGCTGCTTCAGGGCGCTGTCACGGAGCTGCACCAGCTGCTCAGGCTGAAGAACGAACCCCGGCATGGACTGAGAGATGGACTTGGTCATCAAATTCACCAGCTCATCCACCTCTGAGGTTTCAATCTTTATTGTCCCGTCTATTACAGCCGAAACACCTCCCTCCGCTGAAACGGAAACAGGCTCCTTTGCGGAATCCGACTCCAAAACGGCATTCGTCGACGCCTCATCCCCGGCAAACGAACAACCTGCAAGCCCGGCCGCGAATGCGGCAGCTGCAAAAAACTTCACTATTTTCATTTTATACGTCTCCTGTTTTTCGTTTATGAAATTCAATCCTCGCCTACTTTATTCAGAAATTCTCTTGTCCTGTCGTGTTTCGGATTGTTAAACAACTCTGATGGCGTCCCCTCCTCCAAGATTACGCCCCCGTCAAGAAAAAGCACACGATCCGCCACTTCGGCAGCAAAACGCATTTCATGAGTCACAACTACCATTGTCATATGTTCGGCCGCGAGAGCCTTCATAACGGACAGCACCTCCCCGACCATTTCCGGATCAAGGGCGCTTGTCGGCTCGTCAAACAACATTACCTTGGGTTTCATCGCCAGGGAACGAACAATTGCGATACGCTGCTTCTGACCGCCGGAAATCTGCGAAGGGTAATTTCCGGCCTTGTCGGTAAGTCCCACTCTGGCCAGCAGCTCCATGGCTCTTTTTTCGGCTTCCTCCGCAGGCATGCCGAGGACCTTCCGAGGCGCCAAGGTAATGTTATCCAGCACGGTCATATGCGGAAAGAGATTGAAATGCTGGAACACCATTCCGATTTCGCTGCGGTATCTGTTTACGTTTTCCTCACGCCTGGCATGCGAAAGCCGCTGCAAGGAGCCGTCGGAAGACATGGCGCCCCCGGAAGAAATCTCCTCGCCCCCGAACCATATCCTGCCCGAAGTAGGGCGCTCGAGCAGGTTCATGCAGCGCAGGAAGGTGCTCTTGCCGGAGCCGGACGGCCCGATCATCACGACTACCTCGCCATGCGCAATTTTCGTGCTTATCCCGTTGAGGACATTCAACCGTCCGAATCTCTTTTTCAGGTCTTCGACCTCAAGGATTGGAGAAACGGCGCGGCCGGACTTGTTTTCAGCATCGCTATGCATCCGTCTGAAGCCTCCTCTCCAATTTGCCGAGAAGCCACGTAAAAGTCATGACCATCACCAGATAAACCGCTGCGACTGCAAAATACGGCAGGAATGCGGAATAAGTCTGGCTGCGGATTATGTCGCCGCCCTTAGTCAGGTCCTGCAGGGCGATATACCCCGCCACGCTTGTTTCCTTAAGAAGCACAATAAATTCGTTGCCCAGCGCAGGAAGAACGTTTTTCACCGCCTGAGGAAGAATTATGTACCGAAGTGTCTGCCAATACGAAAGGCCGAGACTGCGCCCCGCTTCCATCTGCCCACGGTCAATGGAAGAAATTCCGCTTCTGATTATCTCCGCGACATACGCGCCGGAGTTTACGCCGAAGGCAACGATGGCGACGAGCACCTTGTTGTTCACAGACGCGAAAATCACAAAATAACTTATAAGCAGCTGCACGACCATCGGCGTGCCGCGCACAACGGTGAGATAAACCCTGCACACAAAGTTCAGCAGGCCGAATCGCCCATGCTTATCGTGAGTCGAACGGATTATCGCGACGGTGAACCCTAAAACAGCGCCCAGCAGCACCGCAAAAAACGCCACCTCAAGCGTGACGCCGAGTCCGCGCCAGAGATACTGCCACCTGTCGTTCTTGATGAAGTTCAGATAAAACGCCGTATGGAACGTATCCCAGCGTTCAGCCAGCCAGGCCCATATTCCGATAAATGTGTTCTGAAAATCAATCACAGCGAATAACAGTCGAAAAATCTGCTTCTGAATGCGAGACCGGACGCACAGCCCGGGACAACTGTCCTACTGATGCATCCGGTCTGCTCAGCATCAATAACCGGAAATCACTCGTTTCCTTTGAGTTTATCTGCTTCTGCCTCGTATTGGGCCTTGATCTTGTCTATTTCGCCGGACGCCTTCAGCTCCCTTATCACCTTGTTGGCGGCGTCAAGCGTGACCTTGTCCCCTTTGCGCACAGCCACGGCGAACTCCTCCGAAGACAGCATCCCGTCCAGAATTCTTATGTCGGGATCCTTTGAGGCTATAACTCTGGCGGGATCAACATCCGCGACTACAACGTCAACCTTGCCGGCCTTGAGAGCGGCCACCGCGAGGGCCGGGCTGTCAAACCTGTCCGGTTCCTGTTTCTGCTCCACCATGTAGGTGTCGCTTGTCGTTCCGGCCTGCACGCCCACGCGCTTGCCGATCAAATCGGCGCCACTCTTTATCTCGGCATCATCCTTGCGGACGATGATCACAATGCCGGAAATCACATAGGATTCGGAGAAATCCACGGACATCTTGCGGTCTTCGGTGACTGTTATCCCGGCAGCCGCGATATCCGCCTTGCCGGCGACAAGAGACGGTATAACCGAATCAAACTTGGCGTCCTGAACAACGAGCTCTTTCCCGAGCTCGGCGGCAATTCTGCGGCAGATTTCAACATCGATGACGATGATCTTATCGCCGGATATAAATTCGTACGGGGGGAACGACGCCTCCGTAATCATGACAAACTCGTTATCCCCGCCCTCTCCGGAGGATCGCCCACATCCGGAGAAAACCAGAAGACACGCAGCCGCTGCAAAGGCACAAAACGTTATACTTTTCATCATATATCACTCCTCGCTGGATATTTTCAATGCTATCTTGAAAAGCTTTCCGTGTAAAGGAATATTTTGTACCGGGTCTTCGGCCGAAGAAACGTAGAAAGTCAGCATTTCCCCGCGGTCGGAGAGATTAGCCGCCGCATCGGCCGCGGCAGAAATCCGGCGCCTTGCCTCTCCGGCGCCTTCCACTTCTATCAGGTTCAATATCCCCGCTCCGGCGGCCGCACGGCTCAGCAGCTCTGACGCCGAAAGCAGGTCGATGAAGCCGAAAAGGACGGGGGAGCCGCACTCGCGCAGCTGAAACTCGTACAAATCGCTGAAGGAAAATTCTTTCCTGCCGCATCCCGGCATAGCGTCTACACCGGACGAAAGCGTCACATACCCGTCATTTTCACTTACGCGGAGGAATTCGGACGTCTTGAATCCTATGAATTTCGCAATGTCGTACCTTACGGAAACACTCCTGCCGCCGTCCGTATTCACAAAATCAAGACCCGAAACGCCCGATTCTTCTGCCGCCGATTTCAAAAACTCAGAAAAACTCACTGCCGGGCTTGACATCTCGCCGTCCTGTGAAAAACGGAGCGGCCGGGGGAACGCCGCAGCCGCCGGGGGAAGTATGCCTGTGCCGGAATTGAAAATGACAGCCGCGCACACGCCGTCCTCTGAACCGGCAGAACCGCCGCACAGCGCTGAATAAGATGCGGCCACGAAGAATGCGGCGGAATCCGCGGACGATGAGGAGAACGGAATCTGCTCCGGCATTTTCCCGGCGGGCAGAGCGGAGGCTTCATTCAGGCTTACCGGCAGATATTCACCCGAAACATAAGCAACGGCTTCAATCTCCGTTCCCTGCGCCGGGATTTCGGATACAGCCGCAACATAGTTAGGCTCCCTGCTCCACAGGACAAGCCCGTTCGGCACGGACCCTCCGGAAACGAGCTTCCACGGATCCTCCCCAAGCCAGGGCTGGATTCCGGAACGCCCTCGCACCCTCTCGGAAATTTTCAGCACCATATCCGGATTCGTGGAATAAACAGCCAGCAGCATTCCGTCCGCTAGATCCAGACCGAGCACAAGGTTTTTGCCGTCAACACCATCGCCCGTGAAATCAAGGTACCGGGTTCCAGACGGGGTCTCCCCCATCTTCCCAAGCCCCGGAATATATTTGACCGCCTTCAGCAGCTGCATTATGCGGTATCTCAGCCCCACGTGAGTAGCGCCTCCTATTGCGTATCCCTCGGGCAAAGCATCGTCCGGAATAAGAAACAGGACGCTCCGCCGTCCGGTAAGAAGACGCAGCGTCCACGACACCCCTTTGTTTGTCCGGAGGTGCGACAAATCTTCCCCGCTCAGCCTAGCGGCTGTACCCATAATCCTGTTGTTGCCCATGGCGTCGTCCCACTGCCCCGACAGCCGCGACACGAAGAGCGCCGCGGGCGCGTCGCCGGTGACGGCAGTGAAAAGCAAATCCGCGTCAAACGGATTGAAGAAAAACAAAACCAGCGCAAACACCGCCGCCAGGAGCAGCACCTTGAACCGGCGGCCCGCCTTTCCGCGTTTTTTCTCATCCACGGCCATTGTATCCTCCATATGACGCCTTTAACCGGCGGACGTCTCTGTACAAAACCGTCGGACATGCTCCAGCAGCCCGCCGTAGCTCTCATACGCGGGGATTTCGGGAAACTCCGCTTTTATCGCCGCCGTGGTTCTGAACAGCGCCCCGTCGTCCGCCTCACGGATCATTCCAAGATCGTTGAAGGAATCTCCCGACGCCATAACACGCATGTTCATCGAATGAAACGCCTTCACCGCACAGCGCTTGCCGTCTTTCTGACGAAGTCTGTACCCCGTCACCTTCCCGTCTGCGGACACTTCCAGCGTATTGCAGAACAAAGTCGGAAACCCGAGTTTTTCCATAAGAGGCCCGGCAAACTGGGTAAACGTATCAGACAAAATCACAAGCTGGGTGATTCTTCTGACCCCCGCGACAAATTCGCGCGCCCCTTCGAGCGGTTCCAGAGTCCCTATCACACGGCGTATATCATCAAGTTTCAGACCGTTGCGATCCAGAATATCAAGTCTGAACCGCATAAGCTTATCGTAATCCGGCTCGTCGCGCGTAGTCCTGCGCAATTCCGGCAGACCGGCCGCCTCGGAAAAAGCAATCCAAATTTCAGGGACCAGAACCCCTTCCAGATCGAGACACAATACGTCCATAACTAAAAACTCCAGAAAAATGCAACAGCAACGGCTAAGCATATTACTAACTGCACGTATCGAATGTCCAGCATGTTTTACGCTTCTGTCCCAATTGGGAAGCTGAAGAATGCAAGATACATACCCAAGATGAAGGATTGCAGCCATAAAAAGAAACGCCCAAAAGAGGCTCATTTCCATTGTCCCCATGCGGGCAGATTTTTTCGGGAAACAGCAATGTTTCGCTTTCTGCTTAATAGAACCTCACGACACAGTCCACACAGAAAGGAAACACCATGGAAGAGAGTATGCTGGATATTCTCATCCCCGCGCACATCTTGAATTTGAAGACTGCGGACGCGCCCGGGAAAAGCCGCAAAATCAGCTTCAAAAAAAACTTGCTGTATTATAAACGTACGTTCTATAATAATACAGAAGGTAAAAAAACCATACACGCTGCGGGAATACCTGCCGACGCCGCCCCGGCAGCGTTTTGCACGACCCGCGCTGACAAT
>CASEAR010000063.1 GCA_949285835.1 uncultured Verrucomicrobiota bacterium
CCTATTTTACAGGGCTTTTGTGATGTTTTCATCAGGCGTATAATTTTTTTTTGCAACGGTATTGACTTTGCGGGGCCGAAAGTGATAGATTTTCCCACATGCGCAGCAAACCGCGAGGCCCGGCTGAGGTCGGGGACAGCGCGGCGGGCTGCTTGGCGCTCCGGACACCGGACAGCGGTGCGAGGCGCCTGTTCTTTGAAAACACAATCGCATTCGGGCCGCGCATTCCGCGACGCGCCGCAGGCCGCATCCGGCGGTTTCCTCTTTCGCATAGGTGGGGGAGACGCTTACCGGGGCGGAGCTGACCGGCAGGCGGGAGGCGGGTCCGACAGCAAATAGTTCATGCTTATAGAAGAAGAGAATCGTATTTAACCCGAAACAGAGTCCGGGTCCCCCGAGGGGGTCAGCCCGGGCGAAGATTTCAATATTCGGAGAGTTTGATTCTGGCTCAGAACGAACGCTGGCAGCGTGGATGAGGCATGCAAGTCGAACGGTTCTTTTCTGTGTAGCAATACCGGAAAAGGATAGTGGCGGAAGGGCGAGTAATGCGAGAGCAAGCTGCCCTCCAAACTGGGATAACGTCTGGAAACGGACGCTAATACCGGGTACGAAGCGCAACCGCATGGTTGTGTCTTGAAAGGCGGGGATCCGCAAGGACCTGCCGTTGGGGGAGGCGCTCCCGTGCCATCAGCTAGTTGGTGAGGTAACGGCTCACCAAGGCTTACGGCTAGGTGGACTGAGAGGTTGGTCACCCGCACTGGGACTGAGACACTGCCCAGACTCCTACGGGAGGCTGCAGTCGAGGATCATTCGCAATGGGCGAAAGCCTGACGATGCGACGCTGCGTGGAGGAAGAAGGCCTTCTTGGTTGTAAACTCCTGTCATGCGGGAAAAGCTGACCTTCGTTAACAGCGAAGAGTCTGTGATGGTACCGCAAGAGGAAGTCACGGCTAACTCTGTGCCAGCAGCCGCGGTAATACAGAGGTGACAAGCGTTGTTCGGATTTACTGGGCGTAAAGCGTGCGTAGGCGGTCATGTGTGTCGGATGTGAAATCCCGGGGCCCACCCCCGGAAGTGCATCCGAAACTGCGTGGCTGGAGACCGGGAGGGGAGACTGGAACACATGGTGTAGCGGTGAAATGCGTTGATATCATGTGGAACACCGGAGGCGAAGGCGAGTCTCTGGAACGGATCTGACGCTGAGGCACGAAAGCGTGGGGAGCAAACAGGATTAGATACCCTGGTAGTCCACGCCGTAAACGGTGCGCATTAGCCGTGGGGGGAATTGACCCCCTCCGTGGCCAAGCGAACGCGATAAATGCGCCGCCTGGGGAGTACGGCCGCAAGGTTAAAACTCAAAGAAATTGACGGGGGCCCGCACAAGCGGAGGAGCATGTGGCTTAATTCGATGCAACGCGAAGAACCTTACCTAGGCTTGACATGTGACTGCACGCCCTGTGAAAGCAGGGTTCCTTCGAGGGTGTCACACAGGTGCTGCATGGCTGTCGTCAGTTCGTGCCGTGAGGTGTTTGGTTAAGTCCACCAACGAACGCAACCCCTGCGTCCATTTGCCAGCGGATAATGCCGGGAACTCTGGACGGACCGCCTATTCACATAGGAGGAAGGTGGGGATGACGTCAAGTCAGTATGGCCCTTACGCCTAGGGCTGCACACGTGCTACAATGGCCGGTACAGAAGGAAGCAAGACCGCGAGGTGGAGCAAATCCCGAAAGCCGGCCTCAGTTCGGATTGGAGTCTGCAACCCGACTCCATGAAGTTGGATTCGCTAGTAACGGCGCATCAGCATTTGGTGCCGTGAATACGTTCCCGGGCCTTGTACACACCGCCCGTCACATCATGAAAGCCGTCTGCACCCGAAGCCGGTACGCCAACTTGCAAAAGAGGCAGCCGTCTAAGGTGTGGGTGGTGATTGGGATGAAGTCGTAACAAGGTAGCCGTAGGGGAACCTGCGGCTGGATCACCTCCTTTCTAAGGAGACGGACCGCAGCGATGCGGATTCCGAGGTCAATAGCCGATGCGCTGGCGCAAGCCGGCGCATCCCGGCGACACATAGGCGCTCCTGCCGTGCGAACGGCGAGAGGGCGCACCCCAAGACGGTTCTTCTTCTCTATGGAAGAGCGTGAAGCTCTGCTGCCGGGCCCCAGCCTCCCGCTTGCCGGCGGCTGTACGGTTTTTTTGCGTACGGCGCCGGAGTGGCAGACGGGCAAGACGCAGGCTGCTGAGGCGCTGCAGAAGAAAGATACGGAGCGGGGGCATAGCTCAGTTGGCAGAGCGCCAGCTTTGCAAGCTGGATGTCGCCGGTTCGACCCCGGCTGCCTCCACCATTGCACGGGGTGGAAACGAAAAGGACTTCGTGCGGGACGCGGGCGTGTAGCTCAGTCGGTTAGAGCGCGTCCCTGATAAGGACGAGGTCACTGGTTCGATTCCAGTCACGCCCACCACTGCGTCTGACGGCGCGGCGTTGGGGGGGAGAGAAGTTTACGAGGTTCGAATGCGATTGTGTTTTTGAAGTTGTTCTTTGAAAACCTGAGAGAGAGAAGAATACAGAAGGCCGTTCCGGAAGGGACGGCCGGAGAAACAAGCGAGATTCAATAATAGGCAACAAAAACCGAGAGCGTGTTTTCGAATCTGAAGGATTTAGAAGCACGGTCAAGCGCGAAAGGGCGCACGGAGGATGCCTTGGCATCGCAAGGCGACGAAGGACGTGGTAAGCTGCGATAAGCCCGGGGGAGTGGCAAACACACATTTATCCCGGGATTTCCGAATGGAGCAATCCGGCAGGGGTCATGCTCTGCCGTCCGCGGCAGAATAAAATATGCCGCCGACGCCATACCCGGGGAAGTGAAACATCTCAGTACCCGGAGGAGAAGAAATCAATTGAGATTGCGCAAGTAGTGGCGAGCGAACGCGCACTAGCCTAAACCCGGGAGCTTGCTTCCGGGGGTTGCGGGACGTCGCAAAGGCACGGAATGTACGTATGGGAACGATTTGGAAAAATCGGTCATAGAGGGTGAAAACCCCGTACCTTAAACGCACATCCGGTCTGACGTTTCCCAAGTAGGACGGGACACGTGAAACCCAGTCTGAATCCGGGGGGCCCACCCTCCAAGGCTAAATACTAGGCGATGACCGATAGTGAACCAGTACCGCGAGGGAAAGGTGAAAAGAACCCCGGAAGGGGAGTGAAATAGACCTGAAACCGTGTGCCTACAAGGTGTCGTGGCCCGCAAGGGTTGCGGCATGCCTTTTGCATAATGAGTCCGCGAGTCATCATGTCCGGCGGGTTAACCTCTGGAGAGGGGAGCCGCAGCGAAAGCGAGTCCTAACTGGGCGAGAAGAGCGTCGGATATGATGGACCAGAAGCCAGATGAGCTATCCATGGCCCGGATGAAGCCCCGGTAACACGGGGTGGAGGTCCAAACTGTTTAGCGTTGAAAAGCTATCGGATGAGCTGTGGATTGGAGCGAAAGACTTATCAAATCTGGTGATAGCTGGTTCTCCCCGAAATAACTTTAGGGTTAGCCCCATGGATTTTGGCGTATCGAAGGTAGAGCACTGTTTGACCGATGGCCTCCAACGAGGTACTGACGTCCGGCAAACTCCGAATGTCGATACAGCGCCCATGGGAGTTAGGCGGCGGGAGATAAGTTCCGTCGCCGAGAGGGAAACAGCCCAGATCTCCGTCTAAGGCCCCGAAACCGTGCTGAGTCACGAAGGAGGTGGGGCCTCGGGGACAGCTAGGATGTTGGCTTAGAGGCAGCCATCATTTAAACATTGCGTAATAGCTGACTAGTCGAGAGGCCCTGCGCCGAAAATGATCGGGAGTAAGCACGGTGCCGAAGACGGGAATATGACGCTTAAGCGTCGTATGGTAGGGGAGCGTTGCGCACTGGTCGAAGCGGTCGGGGAACCGGCCGTGGACGGTGCGCAAGCGATAATGCGGACATGAGTAACGAAAAGTGGGGCGAGAATCCCCACCGCCGAAATTCCAAGGTTTCCCGGGGCAGGTTCGTCCGCCCGGGGTCAGTCGGATCCTAAGGCGAGGCCGAAAGGCGTAGTCGATGGACACCGGGTTAATATTCCCGGACTGCCGGCAAGAGTTTGACCGATGGAGCATGCGGCAGGCAGGACGACACGGGCTGTCGGAATAGCCCGTTGAGGCGCGTAAGGCCGCGTACGAGGAAAACCCCGTATGCGCACGGCCCCGCGCCGCAGGAGGCGAGTCTTCGGATGAGCCAACGCCGTCTGCGTCATACCGCCGAGAAAAACTTCTAGGGATTGAACCGGCAACCGTACCAAAACCGACACAGGTGGAATGGTGCAAATACACCAAGGCGCGCGAGAGAAACCTCGTTAAGGAACTCGGCACACTAGCCCCGTAACTTCGGAAAAAGGGGTCCCCCGCCCTGAGCGGGGGCGCAGTGAACGAGCCGTGGCGACTGTTTAACAAAAACATAGCACTCTGCAAACCCGCAAGGGGAGGTATAGGGTGTGACACGTGACCAATGCCGAAAGGTTAAGGCGAGGGGTGAGAGCTCCGAACCGAAGCCCCGGTGAATGTCGGCCGTAACTATAACGGTCCTAAGGTAGCGAAATTCCTTGTCGGGCAAGTTCCGACCTGCACGAATCGTGTAACGATCACGGCGCTGTCTCAACGAGGATCTCGGTGAAGTTGTAATTCCGGTGCAGATGCCGGATACCCGCAGCAGGACGGAAAGACCCTATGAACCTTTACTGTATTCTGGCACTGGCGACTGGCCGCTCATGTGTAGCATAGCCGGGAGTCTTGGAAGCCCGAGCGTCAGCTCGAGTGGAGACTTCAGTGAAATACCGGTCTTGTCCGGACGGTCGTCTAACCCATCCCCGTGAATCCGGGGTCGGGACAATGCCAGAGGGTCAGTTTGACTGGGGCGGTTTCCTCCCAAAATGTAACGGAGGAGTTCGAAGGTCACCTCGGCACGGTCGGCAATCGTGCTATCGAGCGCAAAGGCATAAGGTGGCTTAACTGCGAGGCAAACACGCCGAGCAGATGCGAAAGCAGGACTTAGTGATCCGGCGGTAGCTAGTGGTAGCGCCGTCGCTCAACGGATAAAAGGTACTCTGGGGATAACAGGCTGATGATTGCCGAGAGTCCACATCGACGCAATCGTTTGGCACCTCGATGTCGGCTCATCACATCCTGGGGCTGGAGAAGGTCCCAAGGGTTTGGCTGTTCGCCAATTAAAGTGGTACGCGAGCTGGGTTCAGAACGTCGCGAGACAGTTCGGTCCATATCCGCTGTGGGCGCAGGAGATTTGAAGGGATCATTCCCTAGTACGAGAGGACCGGGAATGAGGTACCTATGGTGTGCCGGTTGTTCCGCCAGGAGCACCGCCGGGTAGCCAAGTACCGAAAGGATAAGCGCTGAATGCATCTAAGCGCCAAGCCCCCCCAAAGACTAGATCTCCCATTCGCAAGAATCTCAAGGCCGGTCGAAGACTACGACCTCGATAGACGGAGGGTGTAAGCGGTGCAAGCCGCTCAGCCGATCCGCACTAATAAGCCGTGCGGCTTGCCGTGCACTTCTTCGGGTTCGAAAACACGGACTCGGTGAGAGCCTTTTTGCTTCTCGTTTGTCCCTCTCACTCTCAGGTTTGCTCTTTTTGCCTGGTGGCCATAGCGAGGAAGAAACACCCGTCCCCATTCCGAACACGGAAGTTAAGAGCCCCAGCGGCGAGGGTACTGCGGGAGTCGCCCGTGGGAGAGTAGCACGTCGCCAGGCATTTCTCTTGGGACCCGCCGGTTGAAACATACCGGCGGGTCTTTTTTTGCTTCTTGCCCCGCCGTCTTACGCAGCGTTCGCCTTGGCGCTTCCCTCTCCAGCGGCAGCGCTTCCCGGTTCCTCCGCATCACCTTGGAAAAGCCCGCTTTTTCCGCTCTTTTTTGCACCGGTCCCGCCGCTGTTTCTTGCCGCCTAATTCGGTGTCAGTCCCGCCTTTTTTCTGCAGCGGCAGCGCTTCCCGGTTCAGCGGCGCCTCGGGGAAGGCCGCCGTTGTCCCCGCGCCCCTCTCGCACCGCTTCCGCCGCCGCAATGCAACCCGGCGAAATGTCCGCAGATTTTATTACTCCGTTCCGTGACCGATCTGCGTCAGTGTTTAGAGTCGGAGCGCCGTCAGGGAATGGCGTGCAAGGGCCGGTAGTTCACGTGGAGGATGGGAATACCGCTTAGGAGTGTACTTCGGGCGTGCGAAGATGGGTATGGCGTATGTACGGCTTCGTTTTTAACGTGTAATGGAGCAATCAAGATGCGTTGCCGGGTGGCGGAGGGGACGCATGATCTGTTCCCGAACGCGTGCCGATAGTCCGTAGTCGACATGCTATGTCTCTATCGGGTCGATGAGACGCGGCGGCTGGCGGCAGATCGAGTTTGCATAGCCAGTTTCAAGGCGGAACACGATTAAATCAGGCACTTGCGAAAGGGAGAACCTCGTCGCTTCCGACCATGTTCCCGCGCCCCTCTTGCACCGGTCCCGCCGCCGTAATGCCGCTTTATGTATGAATGGGTCTGTCATTTGGACGGCTGACAATTGAATCCTTACGGGAAACTTGCGCAGCATATTGTGTTTTGGTGTTTTTAGACATTCCCGTTTGTCAGGCGGCCGCAAGGTGTTTTTCAACGCGGTTTGTTCACGCAGCCTTATGTCTCGCCAAACTTTCGCCGCTGCAATCCGCGGCTGCGGATAGAAACAGCGGGCTTGTATTTTGCGGCAGAAAATTTTTCTGGGAAGTCACGCTATGTACAGGCGCGAGCGTTTTTTGGTTGCTGCAGGGTCATTGGCAGACCATATTTTTGCGAAAGCGTATTTTGTTTTGCCGGTCATTATATTGGAGACAAATTGTTTAAGCGGCATCGTGTGAATGGAGCGCTGAATATAGTATGTATTTTTTAATCAGAAAGTTATGCGGTTAACAGGATTGGACGGGCGATGCTTTTTGACATGTGTTCCGGCCGCACCGGCGTTTAGAATTTTCGATGCATTTTGTATCGTTATCCGAAACGGCTGGGATTTGCGCACGTTGTTTCGACATACTCTCAAAATGTGTGCGGTAAATGTTTTCTGTTATTGTTCAGACGTAAATCCGGTTTTGATGGTGCCGGGTAAAGCGGTTCAGTGGTGAAGCGGTATTTTGCCGGGGAATCTGCAAGCGTGTTTGTGTCAGGAGCGCCGTGTCAGGCGGGCTGAACGCCGGTTATTGCCCGAATGCCGGATACATGTTAAAATCAGAGCCGAATTTCGAAAGGGTGTGTTTGTGAAGATTTTCAAGTTTTCTGCGATAAGGCCAGTTTCCGGTTTTGAAAAATCGATTGCTTCGCTGCCGTACGACGTTATGGATACGGAAGAAGCGCGCCATATGGCGGACGGCAACCGGGATTCGTTTTTGCATGTGGTTCGGTCTGAAATAGATTTGCCGGATGGCACGGATCCTCATTCCAGTCAGGTTTACGAGGCTGCCGGGCGGGCGCTGCGCAAGCTTACGGACGACGGACGCATGTTCCGTGAAGACACGCCTTCATTGTACATATACCGTCAGACGATGAACGGACGGGCGCAAACGGCGGTCGTGGCGTGCTGCCGTATTGATGACTATGCGAACGGAACGATTCTGCGGCATGAAAAGACGAGGAAGGACAAGGAAGACGACCGCACCAATCACATTCTTGCCACGAATGCGAATACGGGACAGGTTTTTCTGACGTATCGAGATCAAGGCGGGATAGACGCGCTTGTGAGGGAAGAGTGCCGTGCAGCGCCGCTTTACGATTTTACAGCGGACGACGGGGTGGGGCACACGGTATGGAAGGCCGCTGATCCGGATGCGATTGCCGCAGCATTTGAGAGTGTGCCGAAAGCTTATATCGCCGACGGGCATCACAGGTCCGCGGCGTCTTACAGAGCAGGGATGGAGAAGCGCAGGCTTGCGGGGGCGGATTTTGATCCGGATGCTGAATACAACAGGTTTATGGCATGCCTGTTCCCTGCCTCGCAGCTTAAGATACTGCCCTACAACAGATGTGTGCGCGATCTTAACGGGATGGATGCCGGCGGTTTTTTGGAAGCGGTTCGCGGCACCGGGGCTTTTACGGTCTCGGAGACGGATGAAGCGGCGTCGGATAAACCGTGTTCGTGCGTGGTTATAATTGCGGGGCGCAAATGGAAGCTGGAGTGGAATGTTCCGGATGGGGCGGATCCTGTTTCGGTTCTCGACGTCAGCTATCTGCAGGAAAATCTGCTTGCTCCGGTTCTTGGAATCGGCGATCCGCGTACGGATCCAAGGATATTTTTTGTGGGAGGGATCCGTGGAACGGGCGAGCTTGTGAAGGTCACCTCGGAAGGGCAGGCCGCAGCGGCGTTTTCGATGTATCCGGTTTCAATTTCGCAGATGATGGATATCGCGGACAGCGGCGGGATTATGCCGCCCAAGAGTACGTGGTTTGAGCCGAAATTGAGAAGCGGGCTGCTGGTTCACACACTTTAATAAAACAAAATAAATGGAGGTCGCTGTATGCAGAGCAGTACGTTGTATAGGAAAGCGGAAGCAGCCGGGCGGGAGGAAGCCGTTTCGGGGGCGATGTATAATCTGATTCTCGGCGGGATGCTTGTCTGGGGGTTTGCAATTAATTTCCTGATGGTGAAGTATCTGCCGGTTCAGGTTCTTGCGGTCAATCCCATTGTATTTCTGGTTGCGTTTCTGGCGTTGTGCTTCGGCGGAATATGGATTGTCAACAGGACGGAAAGCGCGGCAGTTGCGTTCATCGGTTATACGATGATTGTTGCGCCGATAGGGATTTCCGTTTACGCGAACGTTGCTGCTTCGGCGCGGGAGACGGTTATTCTTGCGTTTCAGTATACCTCTCTGATATCGATTGGGATGATGGCTCTGGGTACAATTTTCCCGGTGTTTTTCCGCCGCATTTCGGGAGCGTTGTTTATAGCGCTTCTTTTTGCATTCGCGGTGATGGTTCTTTCGATATTTTTCCCGTCGCTTGAGGCTGGAGGGTGGCTGGACAAGCTGATTCTTGTCATATTCTGCGGCTACATAGGGTATGACTGGGGCGTTGCCAATTCGCTGCCGCAGACACCGCTGAACGCCATACGCGGCGCGGCGATGCTGTATATAGACATAATAAATCTCTTTATCACGATACTCAGGCTTTTGTCGCGCCGTGACTGAGTTGGTGTTTGCGGATTCTGTAAAGGTATGAAGAACTGCATTTCATGCCGCAGACCCATACATGATGACGATGAGGTATGCGGATACTGCGGCGCCGTTCAAAGGGAGAAGGACGTTTTCGTTGATACCGGGGCGCCGTCGGATGTTCCGCACGCCGTTGACGCCGGGGTCGAGGAGGGCGGTTCTCCGCCGGCAGTGCGCTGTCCGAAATGCGGCGGTACGGATTGCGTACTTGTGCACAGAGTATCGGAGCGGGAGTCAGACAGCATGATTTCTCTTATTCTGTGGACGCTTTTGTGGACGCTTATATTTGGACCGACGGGGTTGCTGTGCGGATTGCTCGGTGTGGCGAATCCATGCGGTGAATACCGGATGAGGACGGTGCGCCGGTATTACGCATGCAGGGACTGCGGGCACAGGTTTGTATGAGGCTGTGTGACGGCATTTGGATCAAGCTGATGCGGGCTGGAGCGATGTCCGGCTGTCATCAGCGTGCGGATCGGAGTTTTTTTCTGTTCGGGTATCAGTTCCCCGTCTGTGCGAGGTGTCTGGGCTGTGCGGTGGGCTGGTGCGGCGGATTTCTGCTTTATGCCTGCTGCGGTTTTTTGCCCCAGCTTGCAGTTTTCGGCAGTTTGATTATGGCGGCGGACTGGTCGGTTCAGCGTTTTTGGGGCGTTGAATCAACGAATTTGAGGCGGTTCCTTACCGGGATGCTTTTCGGCGCAGGCGTTTCAAATGCCGCAGGGTACATTATTGCCGGCGTTTTTCTCTCAGATATTTCCATAAAATGACCGGTTGTGGGACAGTTTCTGTCATCATCCCGGCGTATAACTGTGCGGGATTTCTGCGCAGAGCGGTGGACAGCGCCCTTTCGCAGACGGTTGCTCCGTGTGAAGTGATCATTGCGGACGATGGAAGTACGGATGATACCGGTGCGGTGGCGAGATCGTACGGCGGTGCGGTGGATTATTTCAGAATACCGCATTCCGGGGTCTACACAGTTCGGAGTGCGGCACTGGAACGTGTGCACGGCGATTGGTTTCTGAATCTGGATGCGGATAATTTTATAGAATCCGGCTTTATATCAGCCTCACTTGATGTCCTCCGCAATGCGCTTGCGGTAAATCCGAAAACGGCGTTTGCGTATCCAGACAGGATACACTTCCGGCGCAGGGAGGTGTATAAGAGGGTTCCGGAATTTGACATGAACTTGTTTAAAAAGGGTAATTTTGTGGATATGAACAGCGTCGTATCTACAAGAGCCGCAAAAGAAATCGGGTTCGACGGCAGTTTCAATTCCGGATGGGGTGATTATGATTTTTTTCTTGGAATGGCAAGGGCCGGTTATTGCGGCGTGGCGCAGCATGCAAGCCCGCTGCATTACATGGTAAGAGACGGCAGCATAACCGCGGCGACAGAGAAAGATCTTGGACGCAAGCGTATGCTTATGCGCAAGATTATCGCCAAGCATGCGGGCTTTTTTTCGGAAAAGGAAGCGTCTGAGGCAGTGGCGGCGTTCTCCGATGAAGCGGTTATAAGGGGGATTGTGTCCGGCATGCTGGAAGATGGGATGTACGGGAGCGCGTTAAAATACTTTTTTTCACAGCTGCCGGCGTATCCGCGGCTGCCGTTCCCGTTCCTGAGGGGGCATTGCCAATGAAGAAGACGCTCGCGGTAATTCTCAACAGGAATGGCCTCGCACTTACGGCGGAGTGTTGCAAAACGCTTGCGGCGCAGACTATGCCTGGGCTTTTTGTTCTCGTGGTGGACAATGGTTCCTCGGAGTGCGGGCAGGATGAACTGCGCGCGGCGTGTCCAAATGCCGCCGTCATACGGTCAAGTGTAAATCTCGGTTTCGCCGGGGGAGTGAATTTCGGCCTCAAGTACGCGGCAGACAGCGGCATCGCATATGACTATGTCTGGCTGCTGAACAACGACACTGTATGCGGCAGGGGAGCGCTTGCCGCATTGGCGGGGAGCCTCGAAAGCGATCCGCGCAATGGGGCGGCCGGTTGTTCGATGATGCAGAAGGGCGGGGGCAGGCTGCCGTCCGCAATGAGAATGTCTCGCCCGTTTTATTTTCCACTCCCGTGCCGGGCGTCTGAACCTCCGGAATTTATATGTGGAGCATGTATTCTGATACGGTGTGAAGCGCTGGAGGATACGGGGAGTCTGGATGAACGGTTTTTCTTTTTCTTTGAAGACGCCGACTGGTGCTTTAGGGCGCGCCGAAGAGGCTGGAACCTCGTCATTGCGGACGGCGCCCGCGTAATTCATGAGGGCGGAGCCACCGCCCGCAGGAATTCTTATCAGTCCTCACTTCATTACAGGGCTGGGCATGTGCTGTTCGCACGGCGTTATGCCGCCTGTCCGTTTGCAGCGGTTCTTCCGCCGCTGGTGTTCAGACTCGTTTCAGACCTGGCGGCATTCCGGTTTCACTCTTTTGCCGGGGCGCTCGCGGGATTTGCGGATGGTTTGCGGAAGTAGGGGCAATATCAGGTCTGGAAAAGCGGATAGAAGAAACGTGAAGGGTTTTGCATCCGTCTGTTTTTTTGTATCAGGTCTTTGACGGAACAATGAGCGGCAGTTTCCCGCCCGCATCACATTTTCATGCGGCAGCGCCGCATGAAGGATTCGATTTCCGAGACGCGGCGCTGCGCCCACGTTTCGGGATCCGGATCATACCCGTCAGGGAATTCTATGAGCGTCCCGCCGCATGTTCCGCAGCATCCGCCGGGGAAAGATACAGGCGCGCCGCAGTGCGGACACTCCCACATAAGAATTTCGCCGCAGCAAACACAGCGTTTCCCTGCGCCGCAGATGCCGGACGGCATGAAAAGAATTGTGCCGCAGACCGTGTATGGCATATTTGACGGACATGAGAAATTGGGACAGAAGCACAGTCTGGCGCAGGAGAGAGCGGTGCTGCCGCCTGTAAGGAGTGCGGACTCTGATTCGTCAGTGATGTACGGCGTCACATCTATGCCCAGCGCATCCGCTATTTTTTTTAGCGATGCGTCAGACAAAGCGTCCGCCCGGCCGCACTCAAGCATGCTGACAGCAGATTGCTTGCATCCGACCTTGTCGGCCAGTGCCTGCTGGGTCATCCCAGATTTCAGGCGCGCAGAACGAAGAGCTGCCAGAAGCTCTTTTTGTTTTCCTCTTCTCATGGGGGCAAGTATCGCAAAAGACGCAGCTCCTATCAATATCAAGTTATCAACATATAGTTTACATGTTGTTGATAACTTTTGATATCTACAATATAACACATTGATAATTATAGTGTTACTACTTATAAACATACTTGATAACAAGTTGTTGATTGGGAATATCCGGCAGTGAGGACGACCGGTCTGCCCGGGATTGTCTTTTGTGACCTTGTTGCTTTATGGATGCTGCGGGACGGGGGTTGAACGGCGTTTAGTTTTATATCCGCAAGGGGGTGCAAAATGCGGTTTTATTCGGGTGGTCGTATTTCCCGTTTATGCGGTTTCCTATGAGGAAAGGCTGATAATTACGGTAGGTACGTGGCGCACACTTTTCAGTGCATGTCGCATATCACGGCTTTTTGAGGTGTGGAGAAAATGGGGGGAATAATCGATTGCAGAGCAGTGCCGGCGCTTGATTGCGTGGAATGTCCCATAAAGCAAGTTTTACGGGACGCACATGGAAATCTGGGGAATAAGCGAAAATGGTAACTTGATGCAGTTTCCTTTTCGAAAGCGTTTCCTGGTCGCGTATATATGGCACTGGATGTGGTCGGTTTTCCGGACGTATACGGTCCGGATTCGAAATGCCTGACCAGTGATTTGGGGCCTTTTCTGCGGCGATGCGTCATGAAAACCCGGTTGAGGACAGAGAGTCTGTCCCGGCATACATGGAGCAGTCATGTGTCGGAGTCTGACGTCCAGGAGTTGGCCTTTCGTATATATTTTCTGTCCGTCATGGTTGGGTGAATTGCGGGAGAAACGTCAACTAATTTTTTTTCAAGGATAGATATTGGTATTCAGGCAGTAAGTGAATAATACGCATTGGGGCTCTTTCCGCCGGGGGATTTTCTCGGCATGTTGTTAATGATACTTTCCACTCTTCTGAGTTCTTCGCTGCGGATACGGGTGAAAGTGATCGGACAAAAGAGAGAGATCATGAGTGAAGAGTGGTATCTTGAAGAAATAATTTTCAGATTTTATTTTCGGCGCCATTGAAGGCGCTATTGGATTTCAAGCATAAATCTTAGAAACCACGACCGCTTATGACGAACTTCAGGGAATCACAAAACTTACCATGTGCTGAACCTGTACAAGAACTGAGTTTATGCGGTTTCAAAACGGAGAAGAGGCATTATCATATTGACCAAAATAGCATATTCCGGATAGAATGGGCAACAGCAATGTGCATGTGAACGGGGACGCCGCGTGCGGGATTCGGCATGCAGGCGGGAGGGCGCGGGATTTTTCGTTCTTTGTGCCGCCGCTGATCATCGGCGGAAGGGGGCGTTATGTATGCCGGAAGCCGATCGGTTCCGGGGAAAAATTACGGAATAGTGTTTTGTATGAATATCAGGGTGTTTAGCAATGTTCCAAGTTTCAAGATGTTCAGCGTAATATTGTTGACGTTGACAGGAGCGGTTTTGACGCGTTCCGAGGCGACGTCGGATTTCAGGTACGTTGCCGGTGTTTTCAGCGGCGCATCCCAGAATGCTGTATGGTTTTCCGGATCTGGGGATCCTGTTGACTCCGGTTTTTCTGATCCAGGTTCAAAGGTTTCCGGCATGGGGGTATGGAAGCAGGAATTGACGGAATGCCTGCCGGGAGCAACTGTGGACGTGTCGCATGTAGTGAAAGCCGGAGTTGGTTTTGTTTCACATTGGTGGACAGAATCAGAAGGACTTACCGAAAACGGAAAGAAGGTTCGCGACGAGCTTATTGCAAAAATGAGGAAGTATCCGGAGGCCTACGGTTTTGTCTGCCATGTTTTGGCATCGGCTGCGTATAACGAGGCTTCTGCCGAACGGTTGAAGACAGAGCTGTCCGGCTACGCGAAGGCTCTTTGCAGCGCTGTGGACAGTGAATTCGGCGTTGGAGCGAGGACCTTCAGGTTCTGGTGGCTTTCTCCCGGCAACAGATGGGGAGAGCCGCAGTGGGGGCAGGCATCGGCGTCAGAGCGCAGTGGGGCAGTTCTCAGTCTTGCAAATGAACTGCCTTTTTTTCGGATTGCTCCCGGGGTTATGACCTATGCGATAGGGGACTGGAACAAAAGCGGAGACGGCATACACTATACACGTGCGGGCAATCAGCGGGCCGGCCGCCAGCTTGCATTCTCCATGATGCTGGACATGGGAGTGCGTCCGCGAGGTATTTCAAGAGAACTCAAGGTGCTCTCGGCAGCCAGAGATCAGTCGGATCCCAATGCTGTAATTGTCAAGGTTGCGACGAACGGCGGTGTGCTCCATGCTGATGTCAGATCCTGCCGCATAGCGGTTTCCGGCGGCGACGGCGTAGGCACCGGGAAGGAAGGAATTCTTTTGTCTTCGGAGTGGAAATGCGAAGTAGACAATTCAACTTCCGGTTCCGGGTTTTCTACGGTGCGGCTCAGGCACGTGAACCCATTGCCTGATAAGCCGCTGGAGTTCTCGCACACATGGGGCACATGGCATGTCGTCACCCCGGGACGCCCGGGATATACGGGTGCATTGTCGGTGTGGCATGAGGATGTGGCAGGCGGGGCCGGAATGACTCAGGATTTCAGAGACATACTGCAGGCCGGACGGCGTGCGGTGATGACGCTGGGAGAGAGTTTGTCAATACCGGTAAAATGACGCTAAGTCATGTCGTTGAGGTTCGCTTTGCATTCGGCCAAGTAATTGCACTATTCGATAAAACGGAAGATAGACAGGAAGTCTTGTCATTAAGTTTCACAGCATGAAAATCAGCGGATTGTTTCTGTTGTCATTGGCCGCAGCGGGCGTGTTATGCCGCGGAGAAACACCGGCGAACAGGGTTTACGGGCCATGGAGATCCAGCCGTATCGGCGGCGGCGGATATGTTCAGACTGCCTCCTTTTCAAAAGCGGATCCGGGGCGGATATATCTGGCGTCGGATGTGGGAGGCTTCTTCCGTACGGATGACGGCGGCGTGACGTGGCGCATGCTTCACGGTGCGCTTCCTCCGGGGGAAGGATCCTCTCAGATACGCGGAATACTCGCGCACCCGTCTCGGAAGGACACGTTTCTTGTTGCGGCCGGTTCCGCGTGGGACAGCCCGCGCGGGATTTACAGGTCGGATGACGCCGGGAATTCGTTTGTTTTGACTCTGAAGTGCAGGTTTGAGGGCAATGACTGCACCCGTTCCGCCGGATTTGTGATTGCGTCTGATCCATCGTGTCCGGAGCGGGTTTATGCGGCTCCGGTGGGGGATGGTGTTTTTCGTTCGGATGATTTCGGTAAAACCTGGAGCAGCATAGGTCTCGAGTGCGTCTATCCCAAGGACCTGGTGGTGGACAGATCCAATCCGCTCAGGATATGGGTTAATGCGGCGGATAAGGGAAGCAGGACGTATTCGGATTGCGGAGTCAAAAAGAATTTTCGTCACGGCCTGTTCATGACGGAGAACGGAGGGGAGGAGTGGATTTGCGTCAACGATTCAGAAGTGCCGGATGAAATGGTGCAGGATCCGGTGAATCCGCAAGTGCTGCATGGGACTTTCCGCATGGTACCGCAGCTGCGACGCTCTTTTGATAACGGGAGGACATGGTCCGCGTACGACAATCCGGAGATTTTTCCCAGACCCGGCGATGCTCGCGCAGACGGGACGTATGCGGCGCTGGCTGCCGGGCAGGACTTTATCATTGCCGCCGGACATGGGGGGAATTTTTACAGGCTTGAGGCTAACGGCGGCGCGTGGTCTAAACTTCCGGCTCCCGTGATTAACGAAGGGGACTGGTTTGCCGCGGCGACGAACCGGATTGAGCGGCACTTTGGATCCGCACTCGGGTTTGCTGCAGTTTCTCCGCACGATGCGGACAGATGGCTGTTTACCGACTGGTATGCGTGCTACATCTCGCCGGATTCGGGAAAGACGTGGAATTTGTCGGTTGACGGCATAGAGATGACGGTGCTGCACTGTCTGGCGCAGGATCCGTCCAGACCCATGCGGGTTCATGCCGGTATGGCTGACGTCGGATATTTTCGTTCAGACGATGGAGCTGAAACTTTTCCGCTGTGGGGCCGGCACGGTAAGATCAGCAATAACATAAAGCACATATCGGTCTGTCAAAGTGAGCCGGATTCGGTGTACGCTGTAGGCCCGGCGACGTGGAAGTGGTGTGCAAATCAGACCTTTTATTCGGCAGACGGCGGGGCAATGTGGAGACGGCCTCTTCAGCGCGGTCTTCCGAATCTGGATGACGGGCGCAATCTCAGGTGCAACACGATATGCGTCAGCCCGTCGAGACCAAACGAAGTGTATCTTGTCGTTTCCGGCGTCGTAAGGCCGGGGGAGGGCGGAGTGTACCGTTCCGCCGATTACGGGGACAGCTGGGAGTGGATGGGGAACGGGCTTCCGGAAACGGAGCTGTTCCGGTCGGACATATGGGTCTCGGGGCCGGAGCTGGCTGTGTCTTCGGACGGTTCCGCTGTGGCGATGTCAAACGACAGCGGGCGAGGGTTTGTGTACGATCCCGCAGAAAAAAGGTGGACGGAAATTGATTTGCCGTCCGCAGCGAACTGCGTTGCGGCGGATCTGCTCGTTCCGGGGAGATTCTACTGCGCGCTCAAGGGCGCGGGACTTTTCCGTTCTGATGACGGCGGCCGTTCGTGGAAGAACATTTTTGGCGGGTTTGCGGCGTATGTAGCTTCTGACGCTGCGAAGACGGGCAGGATAGCCGTTTCGTCCGGCAGCGAATATTATGTATCCGAAGATGCGGGAGAGACGTGGGTGGAAATACCGGAAGGTCTGCCGTTCCGGCATTTCCGAAATGTTTTATGTTTTGCCGGGGACCGTCTGGTTTGCGGCACCGGCGGTTCCGGTATATTCTGGACCTGCATTTCCGGGCTCTCCGGCCGGAGGACGGCGCGTTCCAACGGCGCTTTCTTTGGCATGGTTTCCGGCGGTAGGAAGGACGAGGGCGGTCTGCTGTCCAACGGAAGCATGGCGGCCGGCGGTGAGAAGCCTTTAGGATGGAGTATTTTCAATGCCGTTCCGGGGAAGCGTGAAATGTCCTCCGACAGCGCAAAATTCGTCTCACCACCCGCGTCAATGTGCATTAAAGTCGACGGTGGAGAAGCTGCTGTAAACCGCCGTCTGGACGGCAATCAGTCCGGAAAGCTTTTGAAAGTTGAATGCAGTGTCTTTCTGGAGGAAGGGATAGAGTCTGCCGGGATTGTGCTGCAGTGTTTTGATTCGGATTGGAAACAGATTGCGTGGAAACAGTCTGCGGGCACTTCCGAGAAGGGGAAATGGGTTCGTCTCAGCGGAACGGCGGAAATACCAGGCGGAGCCGGCAACGTCATGTTTACGCTCACCGCGAAGGGCCGCGGCAGGGTATGGGCGGATGACGCTTTCGCGTCGGTTTTGCCAAGAGACTGAACGATCCGGGCAAAGAGTTGTGCCTTTGAGAAACGGTACTTTTTGTCGTGATTGAAACTGTTTTATCATAAACAAGAACTTTTAGAGCAGTGGAAGTATTAGTTGGGCAGTTCTGTTTCAATTTGACCAGTCGCGCACATTAAGACTCATTTTCAGAAGTCTTGTCCGTTCGTCTCAAACGGCGGAGCCGGGGGCGGCGTATTTTCCCGCGGCTCCGCATTGCTGCATGCAGTGATACTTCACATGAAAGAGACCGGTTGAGCTGTGCTGTATTGTGTTGAGCTGTGCTGTGTATACAACCGGTTGAGCTGTGCTGTGCAGAAGATTGCGTGTTATTTGCTGCCGTTTTCCGGGGTCCACTCTATGAGTCGCACGCCGTACGGTTCCATTTTGAAACTCCCGGAGTCCGAAATCGGCTCGCCGGAAATAAGGTCGACGCCTTTCTTCATCTTTACATTGAACACCGGCGCGATGTCGAATTCCTTGTTCCCGATTTCATTGACAATGCGCGTCAGGTATACGCGGCGTCCGTCCGGAGCCGTCCATGGTACGGTGAGGGCCTCGCAGCCGGATATTGAAAGCGGCGGGGGATCTGTTTCGACGGAGGCGGCCGCTTCAAACCACGGTTTCATTATCTCGTAGTACTTTTCTTTAAGTTTGTCTCCGTTTTTGCCGATTGCGTCAATGTCTTCCTGTGTAAGCAGGATTGACGGGTCAGGGAACTTCCAGACTGTACCGGCTCCCAGATTAAATTTTACGCAGCCCGGTACTCCGTCTATCGGACTTACGGAATTCTGAGGCGGAGCGAGCCAGGGAACCTCCCTGTCGCGGCCGGACGGTTCTTTCAACAGGCTGTCGCCGATAATGACGGCCGTCCCTCCGCTGCGTATCCACGATTCGACGCCCGCGACGGTGCTTTCGCGCGCATATTCTGCACGGGGCAGCACAAGGATGTCGTATTTGTATTCATTGAGTCTGCCGGCATTGAGCCGTTTCTCCGTGACATAGTCCACGGCGTAGTTCATGTCTTTGATTATGTTTACAGCGGGGGTATGCACTTCGAAATACCTGCCGGCTCTCGGGAGGACGGGATCCGGGTAGAGGACGACGAACGGGGATCTGGGCATTTTCTGGAATGCCATCACCTGCGGCAGCAGCCGCTGAATGTTGTATGCTGCAAGCGCATTTTCGTGCAGTCCGGATGTTCTTGAGATAGCCTGGGCGAATGAATCTTTGGGATGCCAGGCCCAGATGTCGATGCCGGCAAGTCCCATGAACGCGCCTTTCCAGATATCCACGCGGGCGCGCTCGCCGCCGCCTTTGAACTCGAGGTTCACCATTGGTTTTTCGGGAGACAGGCAGCGCAGCCAGTCATAGTACGGTTTTGCAAAATTCAGCGTGCCTGAGTCCATGCCTGCGATTTCGCTCATGTCCGTCACGCCTTCCTGATCGACATTGAACGGCGGGCAGAACCAGCCCATCTGCATATTGTTCAATTTGACTTCCACAGGTACAGTTGGGTCGTAGCGCCGTATTATTGACTTCTGCCATTTGAAGTGTTCGGTTAGGCGGTTCAGGTTGAACCACCAGTAGTCCGTCTGCCTCGGCGAAACCTCCTGAGTCCATGAGAAGTCCGGATTTATGTCTTCAGCGGAAGCGTAGCTTGTGCCCCACGCCTCGTTGATCTGCTCAATTGAACCGTACCGTTCGAGCATGAGTTTCCTGAAAAGAGCCTTTGACCTCTCGCCGTAATTCAGGTACCCTGGTTCGTTGGCGAGCCATATTGAGTTTATCGCGGGGTGTCCGGCCACCTGCTGCATGGCGATCTCCAGATAACTCTTTATGAACTCATTTGCGTCGGGATCCTCAATGTCGTAGTTGTACATGCCGGCCATGCTTCCGCCCTTGAGCACGGCGCCGGGGTGGTCATCGAAAAACCATCCCGGGATGCTGCCGGTGGTGAGTCCCAGGTCCACCTTTATTCCAAGGCGGCTGCATTCATTGAGAAAGTTGGTCATTACGGTGAGCGGGCCTTTGTTGAAGTCGGACACGCGGAGCGGGCCGTCTTCCCTTTTATTCTTTCCGAACACGCTGTCGGGTGCGGTACTCACATGCACGAGGTTGAATCCCATATTCCGCATTTTTTCCAATTCCGGAAGGAACGCGAAAACGCAGTGTCCTATCATGAAGACAGGGGTGTCTCCGTCCCAGAAATATCCGTCCCGCAGACTCAGACGTCCGGCCGGGCGCGGCATTATATCGGCGTTTACGCCGCTGTCCGGGTCGGCAATAAGCGCCAGCAGCTGCGCTTTCGTTTTCGGCACCTGAGCGGCGCAGTACGCGTGATTCTGTCCAATGAGTTCGTATTCGAAACAGTCAATGCGCGACTGTAGCTGTCTGACGGTCTCACGCATTGCCTGAATCATCAGCCCCGGGAGAGAGCAGTCCGCCCCGGCGGCGACGGCTTTCTCTTCGAGTTCAAGTAGTTCGTCAAGCCATGTTCTAATGTCCTGTGCCCAGGATTCGGCGGTTTCCCTGCTGACTATCTTTATTCCGCCGGCGAGGTAAATCTGTTCGATATTTTCGGCCGGGGTTTCATATCTGCCGATTGTTTCACCATCGGCATTGTAAATTGTGATTACGGGGAGGTACCAGCCGTTTTCCAGTCCTCCGTCCGAAGTCTTCCACTCGGCTGACATGGAATACGTGCCCATTTTCTCAAGCGGAGCCTTAAGGATCTTGACAGATTCCTTGAGTGTGTCCATGTTGCGCAGCGCGATATGGACAGTTCCGTCCTTATGCAGATCCACGGGCAGTTTGTACGTGAAAACGACTTTTTTCTGAAGCGCGCTGCTTGTTTCGGAGAGTTTGCGCACGTTGATGTCAATATTGAAGTCCTCCGGGCGCCATCCGCGTTCTTTCCAGCCGCAGTCGAAGATGACGAACGGCTCTCCCGACGAGATTTGCCGTGCGGCGTCTCCCCATACGGATGCGGAACCGGCGGAGTTTCCTGCGATCATAAAGTATTTCGGGTCTTTGGATGCAGTCCGCAGGATCATACCCGCCAATTCGTCTGGTTTTCGCTCCGTTCCGGGGAGTTTTACTTCGGTCAGCCCCGTTTTTGCGTCGTATTTTGCGGAGGCGGGCCACACGCTGCGCGCGGCGGTTCGCATTTCCGGAGCGGAGCCAGTGTTCCCGGAACCTATTGTCCAGCCGCCGGAAACGATGGAGTTTATGCACACGTTTGTATCTCCGGCCAGACCGCTCAGGTTCCCGTCGGGGTCGTTATCCCAGATTACAGCATTGACGTTGGTAACGGCGTAGTTCGCGTGGGTGAAAATAGCGCCGCCCTGAGGCGCGCGGTTCCCGATATATATACCGTTGGTTATAACGGCGGCTGGTCTTGCTGCGTGTGAGAACTGCTGGAAGATGCCTCCTCCGCGTACTTTCGCGGTGTTGCCTGCAAAAAGCAGATTGCGTCCGTAAAATCCTCCGATATGCCCGAAAAACGCGCCGCCTTCGGCAGCCGCGCGGTTTCCGACGAATCGGCAATCCCTCACGAGTTTTCCAGAACTGTTATAGTAAATCATTGCACCGCCGGTTTTGGCGGTATTGTCAAAAAAGTCGCATGACTCAAGCATCAGCCCTGGGTTGTGCTGTGCAATGCCGCCGCCGGAATTTCCGGCCGAATTCCCGACGAAAGTGCAGCGGTACATTCTATCCCAGGCCCACCAGCAGTTGGCCGTCATAACGCCGCCGCCTTTCTGTCCGGCTGAATTGTCCAGAAACAGGGAATTCCGGATATGGCAGTCTGCCACGGAATATACAAACGCCCCGCCTCCGGAATCCGATGCGTGATTTCTTCTGAAAACGCAATTGTCCACGGACATTATCCTGCCGTCGCTGATTTCGGTAATGTTTCTGGCGTATATGGCGCCGCCTTCCGACGCGGAGTTGTCCTCGAACAGCGTGCCGCTCACATGGATTCCGGTGTTTGTCACGGCGATTGCGCCGCCTTGTACGGCGAAGTTCCCGCGGAACACGCAGTTCGAAACGATCGCGGCCCCGTTATCTGCTGTCCTGACTGCAAGAATGCCCCCACCCATGCCGTCAAGACCCGCTCCCCCGGCGAATCCGTGCCGCACATGCACTCCGTCGAGAATGGAACCGGCTTCGGCCCGAACCACGTGGAAAACATTGTTGGACGGATTGCCGTCGCCCTGTATCTCCCCGCTCAGAACAGCCTGCCATTTTTCCGGATTGCGATTTTCCAGTGAGTCCGAACCTGGCTGGAATCCGCCGCAGACAGAGACGCCTTTCGGAATGATGAAGGAATCAGTCCTTGATTTGCCGGGCAGATATACCGCCGGAGCGAGACGTATCTGCATGCCGCTTTCTGCGTTCTGCAGGGCCGTCTGCAGATCGGTGCATGCGTTTGCCCAATCACGGCCGGATCTGTCCCCGGAGGCGCCTGGATCGACGTAAACAATTCCATCCGCATATGCGGCGCCGGACGCGTGCAGGATCCCGCATACACATAGAGTGAACGATTTAGCTGCAAAACGGCATAAAGAACGGTAGTTCATAGTATTAGATCCTCGTTGCCTGCAATGCGATCCCTCCCGACGGCGAGCGCTGCATCGCAGGTATGGTTTTTGGTGTTTGATTCCCGACGTCTGCGCTGCGGTGCATTCTGACGGCGGATATCTATTCCCGCCGCATATTACGCCGCATGGTGCTCAGTCAGAAGATTAGTATCATGCTTGCTTCCGGAGGAGGAATCAGGAAAACAATGCTTCCGGCTTCCGGCTGCGGGTCCTTGCTGTACTCTCCGATGCCGGCTGATATGGTTCCGGTAAATTCCGGAATACTGTCGGTAATGAGCGCGCCGCCGGCTTCTCCGGAAAGGTACTGTTCCCTGTAGGTGCTTGGGACGTTCAGCCACACGGCGATGCGTCCGCCTCCGCCTCCGCCGCCAAGTCTGATACTAGTCGAACCATGGCCGTCCGCCTGTATTATTCCGGTTCCGGAGAAAGTCTTGCACGAAATGAAGACTCCGCCGCCCGAGCCGCATCCGATGTAGTGCCAGCCACTCCCGTTGGTGCCGTTGGCCAGGAGTTTGCCGTTGACGACTACATCGCCGGAGCAGTCGATCCTGATTAGGCCTCCCCCGTTTCCGGCGGGAACATTCGAACCACCGCCTCCGCTCCCAGGGAACAACGGCGCGACGGCATGCCCATACACGGCCCCGTAATCCTCCGGATTCTCGCCGCCGCCCTTTCCGCCGTAGCCGCCTCCCCCGGGGTAGGTGGTCCCCTTCCCATGTCCGGGGCCGAATCCGTCCGTTAAGGTAACTTGTGCGCCTGCAAACCCGAGTCCGTTGGCATTCACTCCCGAATCAGCATCGTCTACGACGAAAGATTTGGCGGAAATATGCACCGACGCACCATTGGTGGGATGCGAGTGCGGATATATGAATGAACTGCCGGAAACCGTAATTGTGCCGCCGGAGGAAATGGCTGCCCCTGGATTCTTCTCAGAATCGGACATTCCGGCGTAGACATGCACCTCCGCTTTCCCTTTGATTGCAATATCTCCTGCGCACGACAACGAGGGCTTTGCATCCGAGTTGCCGAAAAGCTCTACTACGCCTCTGTTGACCGTCATGCTGCCGCCTACGTTGATTACGCTATTGGTGAGCTGCAGTCTGCAGAGGTAAACAACGGAGCCGCTTATGTTGAGGTCGTTTGTCACTGTAATAACGAAATTTTCCTGAGGGAAACGGAGCCAGCTCCCGTCGAGGCTGAGAGAGTCGCGCTCCCACGAGGATCCCATGCCCGGAGCCATCCATGTGCCGCTGTGACGTATGGCGCCGGTTTCCTGCAGCAGGAATCTGCTGTCGGTGAAGAACAGCGTTCCCGGTTCGGAAAGCCGGTACTCGCCCGATCCAGCGGCGGAGAATTTGATCTGCGGAATCCCTGCTTTTTTCTGTTCGAGCGAGTCGTAGATGACGGATATGCGCCCGCCGCCTCCGGCCCCGCCTTGAGTTCCGGTGTTTTCCCCGGCGGCGCTCACAGTTCCCGAGCCGGTGATAGAAAGGCATGTGATGTAGACGGCTCCGCCTGATCCCCCGCCGGAGTAGTGCCCGTTGTGACCTTTGCCGTCCGCGGTTATCTGTCCGTTTACGGTAACAGTCCCGGCGGCTTCAATCCGGACCGCCCCTCCGCCGTTGCCTCCGGGGATATTCATTCCGCCTCCGCCTCCGCTGCCCGGCATTTCCGGAGCTTCGGCTGAACCGTAGACTGATCCGTACGAGGCGAGATTCCGATATTCTCCTCCGTAGCCGCCTCTCCCGCCGTAGCCGCCTCCCTCGGGGTAGGTGTCCCCCTTCCCATGTCCGGGGCCGCTTCCGCGCGTTTTAGACTCCTGTCCTCCAATAAAGCCCTTGCCGTTTACGTCGATTTTACCGGATGAGGATATTGTCATGTCTGTGCAGACCACATGTACGCGTGCGTTCGGGATCCACTCTCCGGAAGAATTTGTGGAAACTGCCGAGTTGACCGCATGGGTCAATGTCCCGTTTATGATAACTTCAGCCGCAGACAGCTTTGTGTCCCATCCGTCGAAAGTTACGGTATTCCCCGATTCCACCGTAAAGGAGGAATACAATGGGGTAGACTCCGTGATTGTGGCGTCTCCGCGGACGGTGACACTGTCGCCGTCCGACGGCATTAAGCCTCCGTCCCAGTTGTCCTGATTGTCCCAAGATCCTGTTCCGCTAAAAACCGCATTCTCAGCAGTTGACGGTGCGGCAGCTGCAAAACCGATAAGTGCGATGAAAACAAACTTCATCCAATTCACATAACGCATACGCCTCTCCTTTCCCGCGACCTTATGGCAGCAAGGACAACTTCTGCCAACAGTGTTGACATTACTATATCACCTTGTACTGAAAATGTCAAGAGAAAAGGTGTCTTATTTGCAAATTTGAAAAGTAGCAGAACGGTTCAAGACATGTGATGCCCTTTTGAAGTGCAGGTGGCTGCTGCATGGGGTACGGGCTGAAGGCCGTTTGAAGCTTCCGAAAGCTGAATCCGTCGGTGTTTTGTACATGAGTTTCAAATTACAGAGTAAAGTGTGACAAGTGGATGTAATGTTATAACAATTTGATTATTAAAGTATTATGTTGAATTGTCAAATCATTTGAGTTTGCCTTCAACATTATTGACAAACTTAGAACACGTGTACTAAAATCCAGACAGTCCGGGAACGGTTGTCCGTTTTGAAAGTGCAATCCGGTACGGTTTCGACATTACAGTGAGAATTTTATGACAAAACTGTTTCGTTTTTCATGTTCCTTCCGCAATCTGTTCTTTTGCGCTTTTCGCAAGCGGTTTCTTTTGGCGTTGGTTTGCGGCGGCGCGCTTTTAGTGTCAGCCGCCGCATTTGCGGGGGATGCGTGCGATCTCCTACGTGACGACGCGGCGCGGGTGCTAGTTTCGCGTTCTTCGGGATGGGTTTCATATAGAGAAGATGACGGCGGGAAGGGTGTTTTTACGCTGCGTTCCGCCAAGAAGACGCAGAATCAATGGGATCTGCAGACATCTGCGGAATTGCGCGGTTCTGTCCGCAAGGGCGAAACGGTAGAAGTGTCCTTCAATGTCCGCGGCAAATCGGCGGGAGGCGCTGCGCGGATGGTGCTCAAAGTGCAGGACGCTTCGCAGGAGGGGCTGCTGAGGGAGGAGATCCGCTGTACGGAAGAGTGGAACCGGGTAAGCCGCGTTTTCCGCGCCGGGAGGGACTACGCCGGGGGGGAACTTTCTGTGGTGTTTTTCTTCGGTCTTTCGCGTCAGGTTATTGAGGTTTGCGGGCTGACGGTGCGTTGTGCTGGCGGGCCCACACCCGGGGGCGGTGCGGAGGGGCCGTCCGGCGGGGGCGCGGGCGCAGTGGCGGGGCCTCCCGAAATTGACCGGCCTCTGCCGGAACTCCCGCCGGAACCGGAGAAGATGACTCTGCCGGCTTTGAGTCAGGGAGAGCGCGGCGTCAGGCGCTACGCCGTGCTGGAGCTGGACGGTGTGACGGCGGCGGGGAAGAATGGCGGGCTGCATCCGAAGATCGCGTTAGTTGCGGATGATTTGGAGAAAGGCGGCATTCAGGCGTCTTTCGGCGTGATCGTGCGTTCGCTCGAAGACGGCGGCCCCGCGTATGCGGACTGGTTCAAACGGACCGCCTACCAGAACGGAGGCCTTTTCGAATTTACGCTGCGGGGCTGGGATGACGCCGCGGACATCGAGTTCAACGGCAGGCGTTATGCGTCGGAGTTTGCGGTGCCGGATGAGGCGTTTCAGCGCCGCCGTCTGGAGGAGGCGCAGCGGTTTTTCCACGAAAGGACGGGGCTTAGCCTACAGGCGTTCAGCGTTCCATTCAGCGGCACGCACGACGTTACCCGCGCACTACTGAGGGAATACATTGCGATACGCAGCTGGATTTACGGGAATACCGGCAGCACCGCGGGCAAATTTGTCTTTCCGAGGACGATTGCTCTCGAAAGCCGGGCCGGGTGCGTGGCGTACGACGAGTTCCTGATGCGTTATACGCCGCACCGGATGGACAGGCTCATGGTGCTCCAGGGATTTCCGGCATTGTGGGACGAATCATCGCGTGCGCATTTCCGTCTCGTTGTCGAACAGCTCAAGCGCGACGGATGGATATTCACTACCCCGACGCAGTATCTGGACGCAACGGGTGCGGACCGTCAGCTGAGGCGCGACGCGGAAGCGCACAGCAGGCGCTATGTACCGTTCTCCATGGGCGGAAACGCCCCGAATACGGGCGCGGCTGATCTGAGCGGGCTCAATGCGGGCGGCGTCAAGCGCCTGCACCTGGACGCGGACGGCCGCATCGTGGATGCGGATGGACGGCGCGTGCGCCTTTTCGGGACGAACCTTACGTTCGGGAACTGTTTCCCGTCCGAAGAAGAATCCGCGCGCCTCGCCGTAAGGCTTGCCAGCATGGGGATGAATATCGTGCGCATACACCATCACGACAAACACTATGCGCCCGCCGGGATATGGAAAAAGGGGGAGAAGCTCAACGAGTTCGATCCCGGGCAGATGCGCCGTCTGGACCGGCTCCTCGCGGAGCTGTCCAGAAACGGCATATACGTGGACCTTAATCTGCACGTTTCCAGAGAACACTGGAAGGGGCTTGTGCTTGACGACGGGCTTGCGGACGATAAAGCCCGCGACGGCGTGCTGCCCAAATACGGCAAAGCCCTCGACAAGATAGACCGCAGGTTCATAGACCTGCAGAAGAAGTTTGCAGTCGATTATCTCGGCCATGTGAATGAGTTTACCGGAATGCGTTATGCCGACGACCCGGCGATTGCCATAGTGGAGATCAACAACGAAAACACTTTGCACGATCTGCGCCCGGAGGAACTTCCGGCGTCTTACGCCGGTCCCATCCGGAAGCGCTGGAATGAGTGGCTTCGGAAAAAATACGGGGACACCGCGGCGCTGCGGGCCGCCTGGGGCGGAGACGAACCGCTCGGGGCGGAGGTTGCCGTATCGGGGCCGTCTGCGGAAGGCCCGGAGTACCTGAGCATTGAGTCGGAGGCTCCGGACGAGGCCACGGCCCGGCTTCTGCAGAAACCGCCGCAGACCTGGATGGCGCAGCTGCAGTGGCGCGATCTGGATCTTGCGGACGGGCAGCTCTACACGCTCTCTTTCCAGTACCGTGCGGACGCCCCCCACACCGCGCCGCTTTCCGTGCGGCGGCAGATCGCCGGATGGGAGAATCTCGGGCTGTCCGAACAGATAAGCTTCAAGGAAGACTGGCAGACCGCCGTGTATTCTTTCACGGCCCGTGCGCCCGTGCCCGGGAAGTCGCGCATCGACATCGTGATGGGCGGGTGCCCTCCCGGTGCGTTTCAGATACGCGGTTTTTCGTTGAGGCCCGGCGGGCGCAAAGGGCTTCTCGACGGTGAATCGCTTGAAGACGGCACGGTCGGCTTTTCGGGTGTGCGCATCGGGATGACCGAACGCGGCAGGGACTGGAAGCGGTTCCTTGCCGAAGCGGAAAACGCCTACGTGTCCGAGATGACGGAATGTGTGCGTTCCACGGGATATGACGGATTTTTATTTGACTCTCAGGCCAGTTACGGCGGCTTGTTCGGGCTGTTCCGCGAAGCGCGGAGCGGTTTCATAGACATGCACAGTTACTGGCAGCACCCGTCTTTTCCGGGACGCGGCTGGGATATGGCGGATTGGAACATAGGCAACAGCGCGATGAGCGCGTCGCCGGAGGGCGGCGCGAATCTCGGTTCGCTTGCCCATACGCGCGTTGCCGGCCTGCCGTTCGGCGTGAGCGAATACGACCATGCCGCGCCAAACGAGTACGTTTCGGAAATGTTTCCGATGATAGGGAGCTATGCCGCGAGGCAGGATTGGGACGTGATTATACAGTTCGACTGGGGGAGCGCCGGGGAAGGCTGCGGATATGTTGACACGTTCTTTTCGCTCAGCTGGAATCCCGCCAAACTGTCGATGGTTCCAGTGGCCGCGCTTCTCTTCCGCGCCGGGGCCATGCCGCCGGCCGGTGCGTCCGGAGTGCTCACCATTCCGGCGGCGGAGCCTGATGAGCTGTCCCTGGACAAAGGCAGCATCTGGCGTATCTGGGGCGATGCCGGCAAGGCGGATGACCCGGGACTCAACAGGCGCATCGCCGTGCGGCTGGATCCGCAGAGTCCGGCGTCTGCGCCCGCGCGGTACACGGAGACAAATTCCGGGGAGGAATCCCCCGCGCTTATCCGTTGGGAGCCGGGCGCTCCGTATTCGGCCCTGTCTGAACGCGCAATGGTCTGGACGGGCATGCTGAAAGGCGAGATTAAATCGGAACGCGGGATGCCGGGCTTTGTGTTCCGTCCGGATGCATCCGTGGACGGTAGCCCCGTATTCGGCACGATTGCCTTGGCTGCCATACCCGGGGACGGGGAATACGAGCCCATTGGGAAGGCCCGGCGGCATCTGCTTGCCGCGTGCGGGCGCGTGGCCAACACGGACATGGGGTGGAACAGCGCCCGCACCAGCGTGGGTGTCAGATGGGGCGGGGCGCCTACGCTGTGCGAGACGGTCCCGGGCAGCGTGCGTCTTGCAGTGCCGGGGAGCGGGCAATGGCGCGTTTGGGCGCTCGACGGCAAAGGGAACAGGCTGAAGCGCATCAAATCGATGCGGAAGGGTTGCGAGCTGCTGTTCCGCATAGGGCCGGAGGACAAAACCATATGGTACGAAATAGAGTCGCCCGCCGCCGCGAACGGGGAGCCGGGGAAATGACGGCGTCTGTGCGGAGTTTGCGTGTGAGGCAGACCGACGTCGCACGGGCGTCCGGAGTATCCCGTGCGACCGTGAGCCGCATCCTCAACAATTGCACGACCGGGTTTTCCGTGACGCCGGAGGTGCGTGCGAGAGTGCTCGATGCGGCGTCAAAGCTCGGCTACAAACCGGACCTGGCCGCGAGGGCGCTCCGCCGCCGGAAGCCGGACGGGCTCATCGGCTGGCTCGGATGGACTTATCCGGAGGGCTTTTCTGAGAGTTTCCTGCGCACGCTGTCCGCGGAACTTCCAAAGCACGGGTTAGTGCTTTCTCCGACGTTTCTGCCTCCGGAGACAGACGCATTTTCCGTATTGCCGTGGTGGAGGATTGACGCCGCCATAGTTACCGATGTGACGCTGGGAGACCCCGTAATTGACGCGCTTGAACGGGAGGGCATCCCGTATATCACGGTAAACTGCGAACGCGGCGAGAGCGGGGTGGCGGTGCGCATGGACGATGAGGGAGGGATGAGGCAGGTGTGCAGGCATCTGCTTGCGCTCGGACACAGGCGCATAGCGTATGTGGAGCGCAATGCCTCGGCCATGCGCTCTCATGCAAGCGTGGGCCTGCGCCGCATGGTGTACGAGGATTCGATGGCGGCGGCGGGGCTCGAGCCGGTAAGGCGTGCCGGCGGGCAGCCGTGGGTCGCGGACGAACGAGGGGAGCTGGTTCGCGGTGCGGTGCTTGAGGGCGGTGCTACGGCGCTCATACTGTACAGCGCGTCCGCGGCGCTGTTTGCTTACGATGCGCTTCTGTGCGCGGGACTGCGGGTCCCGGAAGACGTCAGCCTGGTCTCGTGCCATGACGCATACCCGCTTCAGCATCTGGGGAAAGGGATCACGGCTGTGGTGCTCAATGCTGCGGAAGCGGCCCGCGCATCTGCCGAGATTGCGGCGCAGATCATCTCATCGCCCGGTGAACGTCACATGGACAGGCTTCTTCCGGAACGGCTCGAACTTCGAGGCTCCACCGCTCCGCCGCGCTGACGGCGCGAGCATCGCCGTTTCATTTACGAACAATCGATAACAGACACAACAAGGAGTACCATCATGAGAATCTGGAAATTAGTTACGGCTTACGCGGCGGCAAATGCGGCGTTTTTAGCTCTCGCGGTGGACGGCGTATGGTGCGGGCCGGAGTCCGGGGGCAACTGGAGCGACCCGGCGAACTGGGAAGATGGCGCCGTTCCGGGACTGTCGGAGGGCGATACCTCCGTGATACACGCGGTTGCCGGCGATGCGCGGGTGGTTCTGGATATTCCCGTCACGCTGTCCAGTCTTGAGTTCCACCGAACATTGACGTGCGCAGATGGCGGTTCAATGACGCTCAAAGGCGCGGACGGCGGCCCGGCATACGTCTCCACCATGTCCAAAGGAGGCTCCATAGGCGGGGAACTTTCCTGCGGATGGACGCTTCTGTCCGATCTTGAGCTGGAGCTTCGCACGACCGGATACAACAGGATGGGGCCGTTCTCCGGCGCTTATAACATACATGTCAACCGCGGCGGATCAAACCAGACCCTGTACGACACATCCTCGTCGCCCGGGTTCTTTGGCGACTGGCATATCTATTACGGAGGCTTCATGTCCGGCGGCGATCCTTTCGGATCGGAAACGGGCGGCGTGCGCCGTATCCACCTTTACAACCGCGCCGCATTGAAGATCAACGGAAACGGTACCCTGAAGAGCAACCGGGCGCTCCATATCGACGCCACAGGCGGAACGCTTAAGCCCAACGGCAGGGCTTTGATCTTTCCGATGGGAAACGACTGGCTCACCGGCGAGGGCACCGTCTTCATGACGGATGACGGGAATTACGGAGGATCTTTCAGCGTGGGCGGGACGAATGCGAACTTCAGCGGCTCTTTCCACATCGGCGAACTAAAATCCGACGGTAACGCCGTCCCCGCCAAACTTATATTCACGGAAACGGCGTATCTGCCGGAAATGAAGGAGATTTTCCTGCGTACGACGAACGCGGTGTGGAACGTCGCAGCGTGTCCGGACGGGTTTGTTCTCGGCAGCGGGCAGACTCTCTCCGGCTGCGGCACTGTGGACGGCAGCGTCGTCCTCGACGGTGCGGACGCCGCTATCATCCCGGGCTTTTCGTCGCAGGGCGAATCGTACATGGAAGGCCCGCTTGCCGTAACGAGCAATCTCACCGTCAGAAGCGGGGCCCGCATTGTGTTTGCGGTGCCGTATTCGGAGGATGGCGATTTGCCCGGAGCTGAAGCGGCGATTGTTGTAGGCGGCAGTGCGGATCTTGATGGGAGCGTCGTTTCGCTTGTTATGCCCGAATCCGAAGACGGGGAGCCGGTGCTCGATCCGGACTCCGGCAGCGCATTCTGGGAAGAAGACCGCGTCTGGCCGCTTATCCGTTTCGCGGGCGGCGCCGGTTCGGTTCGCGGCCGTCCCGCCGTTGCAGACGGAGACTTTTACAAAGGGTCGTTTGTTGCAAGCCTGCGCGACGGCGTGCTGTGGCTTGAGTTCCGGAGAGGACTTGGCGCCACCGTGCTGCTTTTAAGATAACGCGGACCTGCGGCGGCTCCGGCGAGAATCTGCGTACGCCGCATGAATACGGATTTACAACTCAGCCGGCTTCCTGCTAGTATCGGGAAAAGCGGTCTCGAGCGATGATGAAACGGCAGCATATGCCGGGATATGATATGGAGCATAGTATGATGAGGAGAAAATTCGGTTTTTCAGCCCGCGCACTGACGCGCGGAATGTTTCAGGCTGCAGCAGCTGCTGCGGCCCTGTTTTCGGCAGCTGCCGCCGCAGGCGCAGAGCCCGGCCCGGAAATGATATCCGCCGAATCCTACAAGGCGCTTGACCGGTTCAAGGACTTTTTCTCGCAGCTTCCCGCAGAAGGTTCGTCTCCGGCGGGATTCAGGGCGGTGTCGCCCGAACGGTTTGACCCGATATGGAAAATCGGGGCCTTCATGCCCGTGAGCGGCTCTGTCTCGAAAGGGGATTTGCTCGTACTCACTATGCAGGTGCGCGGCAGAGGATCGCGGGAAGATTCCGCAAAGATACTTTTCAAGCTGCAGGACACTTCCTGGGCCGGCGTAATACGGCAGGAGGTCCCTGCCGCGCCGGAATGGAGGGCGGTCCGTTATTTCGGCGTCGCAGACAAGGATTACCCGGACGGAAGCATGAGCCTGTGCGTGTATCCGGGACTCGACCGTCAGACTGTGGAGGTGCGCGGGCTCAGCCTGAGAAACTGGGGGAAGACGGCGCGCGAAGACCTGCCACCGCTCGAGCAGTCCGGTACGGCTGTGGATACGGCCCCGCTCCCGGCGCCTCCGGAGCCCCCGAAACCGATCGTCCTCGCTCCTCTTGATGCGGAACAAAAGGCGGTCAAGCGCTATGTTATGCTGAAACTGGACGACGTCGTCAACCGCGGGGAAAAGCAGGGCCCCGGCTGGCGCTGGGTTCAGCTCGCCGGCTATTTGCGCGGCAAAGGGCTTCACGCCGGTTTCGGAGTGATCGTGAAATCCATCGAAAACGACAATCCGGCGTATGTTGACTGGATCAAGCGCAACGCTCTGGAAAATGGCGGTAACATTGAGTTCTGGCACCATGGCTATACGCACGCCATGAATTTCGACTTCAACGGGAAAAAATGCACGGCGGAGTTTTCCGGCCCGGATGAGGCGTACATGATGGACGCATTTTCGCGGGCGATGAATTCGTTCAAAGAGAAGACCGGGCTTACGTTCCAGACGTACGGCGCTCCCGGCAACGCGACCGACGCCACGGGGCGGAAGGTGCTTGAGGCTCACCCCGAAATCAAGGTATGGCTTTACGGGGACGAGAGAAACAACGCCGGGAAACTCGCTTTGCGGCGCTCGCTTAACCTTGAACATGCGGTCGGCAAGATTAACTACCAGACGTTTCTGCGCTCATACCAGAACCAGCGTACGCGCGATTACCTGGTTCTTCAGGGACATCCCATGATGTGGGACGATGCGGAATTCGAGGACTTCAAGCGCATTGTAGAGCAGCTGGAGGAAGACGGCTGGATTTTTGTGACTCCGATAGAGTATTACCGCATAGCCGTAAAATAACGGCGGCACCGGCAGTCGGATTCGCTCTCGGGCGGCGTGCGGGATTCCGCACGCCGCCGTTTTTGCCGGGCGTGGCGGCGGTGTCTTCCCCTCCCTCCGGGTATGCGGTTCTGACTGGAGGAATTTCGTCCGTCATGGTTCACGGAGTCGCGGTCGCGCGCCTCCGTCCCGGGCCTGATGCGGCGTATGTCGGGCGCAGGGCGGGGAGTTGCGGAGTTTTTTTGCGCATTCCGGCATACTCGCGTTCGCAGTCTGTCACGCGGAGTATTCATCCGGCAGAGAGTTCTCTGCGGAGCATGATTTCTGCGTGCTGCAGCGTGCGGCGCTGATAACCCGGATATTCGGCTGCAGCCTCTCAGCTGAGGTTTTTCGTGTTCACATTGTACGGTGTCGGGCATTTGACGCGTCGCCTGATGAGGCTGCCGTGCTGTTTTCGTACGGCGTCTGTTTTTATGACGTGGCGCGCCAATTGTTTTTCTTCGGGTGAATTGCAAGAAAAGCGCCCGCTAATTTTCTGCAGGGACAGATATTGGTATTCAGGCAGTAAATGGATAGTACGCATTGGGGCATTTCCCGCAAAAACAAGAAACAGGACAAGAGCCTTATGGCGTCGCGCAATATCGCAAACTGCTGTTGTCATTTTTGAGTTTATATTTTCTTATAGATGCTGTACCTTGCTAACAGACCCTTCCCGTACGGCGAAAATGTGTAAAATCGTGACACGTAGAAACTATAAGGTGTGCAGAATGAAACATGTCAATTTGCTGTTGCTCGTTTT
>CASEAR010000064.1 GCA_949285835.1 uncultured Verrucomicrobiota bacterium
CAGGCGCGGAGAGCAGCGTGATATAGACGTTTGCGGCGAGCTTTCCGACGGCCGGCGCCTCTGCGTCCGGCGCGGAGAGGATCGAGACGGGGCGGAGCGTTTCGCCGACATCCGATGCGCCGTCGCCGGAATCCTCCTCGCCGCGGATGCTGAGCAGCGCGCTGTCGCAGTATCCGGTCGTGCCGTCCTCCAGCGCGATGCGCGTCCAGTCCGTGCTGGTGTGCTCCAGAATCCGGACCGTGTCGCCGTCGGAAAGCTTTGCGGTGACGACGGAAAGGTCCGAAGGGCCGCTGTGCAGCGCATGCGTATTGTCGGCTTCAGCGGCGAAAACAGCTGGAGATGCGGCGCAGAACAGGAACGCGGCGAGCGCCAGACTGCAAAGCCGCGGCAGAAAACGTGTTCCAAACTGTGTCTGCATAGGGAAAACCTCCGAACAGAATACTATATACAGTATTATTTTACTTGAAAATCCGGGTCTGGTCAACAGATTTTGATGATTTTCTGATTTTTATCCAGACAGAACGGAAACGCGGAAAAATGGCTTGAAGCGCGGCCGTGCGGCATGGTATACTAGACAAATCACAAGACGGATGCAGCCGGGCCGAAAAGCGGCCGACACGGATTCAAGGTATTCCGAGAGACGGAGGAACAGGATGGCAAAGAAATACTACGCGGTGCGGGCGGGCCGCAAAACGGGCATATTCGAGACTTGGGACGAATGCCGCGCCCAGACGACGGGCTTCAAGGGGGCGTCCTTCAAGAGCTTTCCGACGCGCGCCGAAGCAGAGGCCTACATGCAGGGGGCGGACAGCCTCGTCCAAAGCGGACAGGCTGCGGAAGGGGAGGCCGTCGCTTACGTGGACGGCAGCTACCACAGCGGGACGAACGCCTTTTCCTGCGGCGCAGTGCTCTTTCTGAACGGCGAAGAGCTGCACTTTTCCCAGAAGTTTGAGGATGCGCAGCTGGCCCAGATGCACAATGTGGCCGGCGAAATCAAGGGCGCGGAGACCATCCTCACCTACTGCATGGAGCACGGCGTGCCGCGCGTTGTCCTTTACCACGATTACGAGGGCGTGGCCAAATGGGCGACCGGCGAATGGAGGGCGAACAAGCCCGGCACGATCGCTTACCGCGAATTCTGCCGGCAGGCAGCGGAGCGGGTGCAGTTCCGCTTTGTCAAGGTCAAGGGCCATTCGGGGGATACGTACAACGATCTTGCCGACCGGCTCGCGAAGGATGCGCTCGGGATCGAATGAACCGGAGGCGCCGGAGCGTTCAGGCCGGCGGAGAGCGGCAAAAAACGGAGAAGGAACAGGACACAGCCTGTTCCTTCTTTTGCGTAAAAGGGGAATTCTCAGATAAAGGCGTGATACTTGCGCAGCAGGGCCTGAATCTTCGCGACGTCCGTCTCCGGGAAATCGGTGCGGTCGTGCACGGCGACCGCGGCGGCGAGGCCGGCCGCCTGCCCGGTGCTGCAGCAGGTGGGCATGATGCGGAAGGAGGCCTGCGCCTCATGGCAGCCCGAAATGCACCGCCCGGCAGCGATCAGGTTCCGGATGTTCTTCGGCACAAGGCTCCGGTAGGGGATCGTGTAGTACGTGCCCTCTTCAAAATAGTAGTGGCTCGTGCCGGTGCCCTCCGGGTTGTGGATGTCGATGTCGTAGTTGCAGGCCGCGACGGAATCGTCAAAGCGCACGCAGTCCTTGAGGTCGGAAACCGTCAGCGTGTAAAGGCCGTCGATCATGCGGCTCTCGCGCACGCCGATTTCCGGGGCGGAGGAGAGCAGCACGCAGTTTTCAAAGCCCGC
>CASEAR010000065.1 GCA_949285835.1 uncultured Verrucomicrobiota bacterium
CTGTACAGCGGCGGCCGCGCTGTTGGAACAGGTTTCGGCAGACACGCCTCCGCATCTGGGAATAAGGGCGCTGCCGGCATGGGGGTTTTACGGGAGGAATATTGACAGCGTAATTCTGGACAATGTTCGTTTTTCCATGCCGTGTGAGGACGCGAGACCGTGCATAGGGCTACGGGATGTGAAGAACGACAGACGGCGGCTCTGCGGGGATATGTGATGGATTTTCCAGCCGTTTGGTCTCTGCGGGGCTGTTGTCCGACGGTGATTTTGCAGTGAGCCTGAGTTTCCGGTGACTTCGCAGCGCGTTTTGCCGCTGAATAACGTCTGGCTGCGTACTGGAATGCCTTATAGAGGTCGGTCATAGAGTTTGACGCAGGTGTAATTTGCGGCGCGGGACCGGTGCATGATGCTGGTTGCTTCCGCCGTTTGGCGAATGGCAGGTGTTTCAATGTGGCGCGATGTATGCCGTACTTTCTGCTTATGGGGTTCCCCTTCCTTTTTTTTGTTTTTTACCCGGTCATAACGGAAGGGTAGTTCCCCTTTCATTTTTTTTCCAAGGTTCCCGCCACGCGGGCGGGAAGGATGGGGCCAGTTCAGTCCTTTTTTGTCCTCCGCCTAGTATTTCGTTGCATATTGGATTGTCCCGCATGTTGGTTCTTGCGTTTGCATGGGCATGGGGATAGAATACGCACAATAAAGTGCCGTGAAGGGCTTCAGGGAAGAGTTCCCGTGTGTAGTCCGTCGGCGAAAAAACAAAAGACAGGAATCTGAAATGCCTAAAATCGCCGTTATATCAGTAGCTCACATTCACAGCCGCAATTTTTGCGATGTAATTTCGAAAAAGACGTCAGGCGGCGCGCCTTATGTTATCTGGGATGAGAACTCCGACCGCGGTGCTAAGTACGCTGCGGATTTCAAGTCGAGATATGAGCCGGATCTTGATAAGGTGCTGAAAGATCCGGAAGTCGACGCGTTTGTGGTGTGTGCGGAGAACACTCGTCATTTGCCTCTTCTGCGCAAGGTTCTGCCGGTTGGCAAGCCCACTATGTGCGAGAAGCCGCTTGCGACAAAGGGCGTTGAAGCGGACGAAGCTGTAAGTTTGGCGAAGAAGTTCGGCACAAAATTGATATTCGGGTATTTCCAGCCGTTTTTCGGGCAGAATATCGGCGCAAAAAAACTCATGGATACAAATGCGCTTGGTAAAGTCACGCACATCTTTTTCCGCAATGCGCATAATGCAGCTTACGGCCGCTGGTTTGATAATCCGGAGCTGGCGTGGTTTACGGAGCCGGAGCTTTCAGGCGGCGGCGCTCTTCTTGATATGGGCACGCATGCGGTTCATCTGCTGCGCCATCTTGGCGGTCCGGTAACGGAAGTCTGGGCGATGACCCGCAATTTCTCCGGAGTTTACCCTGAGGTGGATGATTACGGCGTTATCATGATGAAGTTCGCGTCCGGAGTCATCGGACGGGCAGAAGCCGGGTGGGTTTTCACCGGAGGCCACGGCGGCTTGGAGATAATAGGCTCCGAGAAGAGTGTGTGGGGCACTGCGTCTGGGCTGGTTTTCGGAGGTCCAGGGGAAACGCCGGCGCCGGTTTGCCCCGAACCTGACAGGCCGACGCGGATAGACCGCCTGATTGCGGTGGTTAAGGGCGAGGTTACGCAGGAGGAGATAGACTGCGACATAGCCGCCGCGCGGGATGCAGCCAGGATAATGGAGGCGGCGTACGAGTCTGCGGCGTCGGGCGCGTGGGTTCGCGTGTGACGCGAGGTGCGCTTGTGTGCGGGATGCGTGAAGCATCCCGCTTTTTTTCGTATGGAGTGATGTTATGGAAACTGCGGTTCAGAGAGGGGTAACGTTCGGATTTTACGCCAGAAATGGGGTGCTGGGATCCGAATGGGCGTTCCGTGAGGTGGATAAAATGGCGGAGCTGAACGTCGACCACGTGGTGCTTACACCTACGGTAATGCAGGAGACGGCGCATACGGTGCGCCAGTACAGGGACTTTGAGGTGACGCCCAACGACCACGAATTGTACAAGATAATTGAGTACATACACGGCCGCGGAATGAGTGTCTGTCTGCGTCCGATGACGGAGACGCAGGATGGGTGCGGGCGTTTGCAGATATGGTTTCAGCCGGACAGGGAGCGCATTCCCGGGCGGCGGAGCGAGCATTGGAGAAACTGGTTTGAAAGTTTCCGGCTGAGGAGCGTGCATTACGCGAGAATCGCAGAGGAAACAGGGTGTGAGCTGTACGGTCTTGACAGCGAACTTGACCGCACGGTAGATCACCACGACGAGTATAAGCGCGTTATAGAGTCTGTACGTTCCGTGTTCAGCGGCAGAGTCACAAGCTGTCACACAACGCACACGCACATGATAGATTTCGAAAGGGAGCTTTCCAATGCGTCGCACTGGTGGCGTGATCTTGACGAACTGCAGCTCAGCTGCTACGAGAGGGCGGAGAGCGCGCCGGGCGCCGCTTTGGATGAAATGGTGGAAAATCTTCTTCCGGTCCGGGACCGGTTCAGGAAAATTGCGGCGCTTTACGGCAAGCCTGTTTCGTTCGGGGAATGCGGGTGCACATCTTCATATGGAGCTGCCATGAACCCGTCTGGTTGGTCTTCGAAGGGCGGCTTCGACGGGTTGGAGCAGGCGCGTTATCTGGAGGCGATGTTGATGGTCTTTTGGGAAGAGCCGTGGTGGGCAGGGCTCTATTGGTGGAAATGGGACGAGCAGAATGTGCGTCCGCAGTTTTCAGATGACCCTAGAGGAGACAAGGGTTTTGTGATATATGGGAAACCTGCCGCCGGGGTGATGCGCAAGTGGTTCGCCAGATCCGACAGAAAGTCTGTACGGCGGAAGGGAAATTTTTCCAGCGGCGTATGCCGTGAGCAGTGCATGGGAGCTGGGCGGATAAGATGAAGGAGAATGCGGCGGAAATATTGTACAGATGCCATGCGGACGATTCGATGCAGCCGGCGGTGTGCAGGATCGATCAGCGTTCTGGCCCGCGTCCTCTTCTGGTGGCTCTGCATACGTGGAGTTTCGGACACTCGCACAAGTCGTTTATGAATTATTTTGAGATTTGCGAAAAATACGGGTGGCATATGATTCATCCCGAATTTCGCGGTCCGAATGATTCTCCAGACGGGTGCGGTTCGGAAAAGGCGCTGCGCGATATTGCGGATGCGGTCGCGTATATGAAGGCTGCCGCAGATGTTGATGAGTCCAGAGTGTATCTTGCGGGGGGCTCCGGAGGGGGACATTGCGCGCTGCTGATGGCCGGGCGTTATCCTGAGTTGTGGACGGCGGTGTCGGCATGGTGTCCCATAACGGATTTATCCGTCTGGTACGGGGAAAGCCTCCAGCGCGGCAATGCCTATGCCGGGCATATTGCATCCGCATGCGGAGGCGATCCGCGCATATCGGATTCCGCACGTGCCGAGGCGGCAGAGCGGTCGCCGGTTACGTGGATCCGAAGAGCGGCGAAGGTTCCCGTCGATATAAGTACAGGCATTCACGACGGGCACACCGGGAGCGTTCCAATAGGACATGCCGTGCGGGCATATAACGCGCTTGCCGCAGAGCCGGACAGGATAAGCGCGGAGGATATTGACTTCATGGAGAGGTGCGAACAAATCCCGCGCCGCCTTGCCGTGGAAGAACCCGGCTCATATACGGGCGGAAGAAAGATTCTTCTGCGGAGGAGGTCTCAGCGCGTGCGTCTTACAATCTTCGAAGGCGGCCACAATATTCTGTATGGTGCGGCGGCGGAATGGCTGGCGCGGCAGCAGTCCGGCCGTGATCCCGACTGGTCGGACTCCGGGTCTGCGGGTTCATGCGATGCATCAGGGGCCGTGCTGTCCGGCTGACCGGTTTTGGGAGAAGCTCTGCGGAATTTTCCTGAAGCCGGCTGACGCCTATACGTGGAGAACGCTCCTCCGGGGACGCCGCATGGCTCGGATGTGTTGCGCAGACGTACGGAATGTCCGGTTTTCTTCCGTCACAGACTTTTTTTCCGAAAGATTCAAGATTCGCGCGTTTGTGTGCAAACCGAAAAGGATGGGGTCTCACGGCATCCGTTGACGCAGACTTTGGACAGTAATTTTTTGGACATTACAATGTGCGCGGTTCCCGTTGTCCGGCGGTGATTTATGCATTGACAGGACCGGTAAGGCGTTCTCGGGGACGGTTGGGGACTGTCCGCCGCGTGAGCAGGGCGCAGATCAGTGGCCCCGCACGATACGGCGGCCGGATGCCGCATTCGTTCGGCCTTCCCCTTTCTGGACAGGCTACCCGGATGCGCGGCACGGACGCTTCCACGAAATGACGGCGCTGCACGCGCGGTGCGCCTGCGCGTGCCGTCATTTTGCGGGGAGTTCTCAGTGTTCGGCTCTTCATTCGGCGGTTCCGTCCGACGACGCCTGCCGCGCCGGGGAAAAGACAGGGCCCGAATGTGTTTGCCGTTCGGATTGCATGCTTAGGGCAATCGGGCGGTCTATTCGTATGTGACGCCTATGGAGTCGAGTATTCCCTTTATGTAGCCGATGGCGAAAATATTGCCGAGTACGGTGTATCCGGTTCCAGGGCCCTCTCCCACCATGGCCGGGGTGTGATCGGGACGCAAGAGGCAGTCCGGGCAGTATGCTCCGGCGGTTCGGAGCAGTTCGGGCATATTTCCGGGGCCGTTGTCGTGAAAGGTTTCTTTGAATCGCTCGGCGGTTCCGTCGATATCCCTGAAATGCAGGAACGCAATCTTTTCGCGGAATAATTTGACAAGCTCGCAGACATCTTCTCCCATAGCTTTGAAGGTAGCCTGGCAGAATGTGATTTTATGCGCGGGGCTGTCTGCCGCAGACATGGCGCGTCTGTATGCCTGCGAGGTTATAAAAATTCTGGGGAATCCCATCAGGAGCGGAACAGGAGGATCGTCCGGGTGCAGAGCCATGACGACGTTCGCCTCCTCTGCCGCGGGGATAACTGCGCGGATAAAATATTCGTAGTTTTCCCAAAGCTGTCCGGCGGGGAAAAGCGGCGGTATTTTTTTTGTCTGTGAAATGTCGAATTCGCAAGACAAAGCGCCGCCTCTTTCCGGGGTGTCGTTTCTGGTGCGGAACCATCCCACGCCAGCCATGAAGTTGTAGCAAAGCAGGCGTATTCCAAGCCTTCCCATGTTGCGGAGCATGGCTATGTACTTCTCAATGTCTTCGTCGCGGCCGGGTTTGCCGAGTTTGATCCTGCTCATATCAAATTCGTCGCCTTCGAGGGCGTAAAGCTGCAGTCCGGCGTCTTTGAAGCTGTCGAATACGGTCTTCAGGGATTTGAAATCGGACGGATCCTTCATTCCGCTGAGTTCCGGCGCGGCCTTGGTCACCGCATATTTGACGCCGAGCTGCGCCGCAATTTTCCATTGGCGGCACGGTTTCGGCGGGAGCATTTGTCCCAGTTTCACAGGAATATTCCTCTCTCGCCGATGACAAGCGGCGAGTCGCAGCATGGCATGCCGTCGAAAATTTGCATGCTGCCGAAGGTTTTTACGCACGCCGCCGGGATTTCGTAAACGCGGCCGGTACGCAGGTCGGCAAGAACAGGATCAGAGAAGGCGAGATCCCGGGTAACCATGGTGCCCCGGAACGGGATGCAGGCGTCTCCAGGGATGAACGTACGATCCCAGTACACGGCGATGCTGCCTCCGCGGCGGCGGTATGAGAAGGCGCATACGTCTCCCGCGCTCATAAATGAAACGTTCCCCTCGGTGCGCACCACGGAGCCGTCAAATACGTAGGCCATATTCCGAATTGCGCCGTATGCCTGCTTGGGGCGGATGACGCGGCGTTCGGCATCGGCGAGGAGAAGCCCTTTGCGGTTTATCTCGCGGCCTTTGTGGTTGAAGTCGCATATAGTGAAAACGGACGATTCCACATCGTGTCCCAGATCTCCCAGAAATCTGCGCAAGTCCCACTTCGCCTGACTGGTTTCGCTCCACGGATATCCGCGGAGAGCGAACTTCGTCGTGGTTTCCGACGGGCATCCGTTTTCGCCCTGGCGAAGGCGGATATCTGGCGAATAACTGCGTATTATTCGTTTGAGCCGTTCCATGTGGGCGAAAGATTCTTCCGGTATGTACGTATAGCCGTGGTATATGAACCAGTCGAAAAGTTCGAGCTCTCCGGCTTTTGCTATTTCTTTGACGCATTCCTCGAAGGCGTCCGGGTTCGGCGAGGCGAGGGAAAGTCCGGCAATACGGGCATTGGGGATTATTCTCTTTATGATTTTGGAGGTGCGTATGTTGAACGCCGCGATGTCGGAGGGTTTGTGCTGCGGATTTATGTCCGGTTCATTCCAGTTGGCCCAATCGCTGATTTTGTCCCTGTACCTCAGCGCCATGGCCTCAACCCACCTGTCCCATGCCTCCAAGGCTTCTCTGGAGACTGGGAAGCCTCCGCTCAGGTCGTGGCCTCCGCCTCCGGGATACGCCGGATTGCCGTAGTCGGTTTCAAGAAGGATCTCGCATCCCATTGCCAATGCGCCGTCGATGATTTTGTCGAGCCATGCGAAATCGTACTCGCCAGGCTTCTTTTCGGTTTTTGCCCATCCGGCTTGAAGCCTGAGCGTTTTTATGCCGAGAGCGGGTATGTATTTTTTGTATTCGTCAAAGTCCGCGAAGTCACGGTCAAGCGTCTCGCAGCCGAGAGTCCAGTTTGAACGCAGAAGGTCGCGTGATTCAGGGACTTTGATTGTTCCCAGGCAGTTAAGCCGCTGTCCGGATCGTGCTTCTTTCGTCATTTTTTTGTCTCCGTTGGGTTCATGCGGCCGGAAAGGAAGAGCGTTTCCCCTCATCGGACGCATGACTCAGTCTCCGTGTATTGTATTACGGCTGCATTTGTACTGTCAATTTGCGCTTTTTGCGGGCCAGCGTGGGAACGGGCGGGCCACTTGAAATTTTGTGTTTTTTTTTGGTAAACTAAGCCCGTTCTGACGCGTCGTGCGGACGGCACGGTGTTTCGCGGGAGGGACGGGATCTAAAATTCTGATTAAGACAGAAACGGAGTATTGACGATGGCACATAAGATTGACGCTGAAAAATGCGCCGGGTGCGGTAGCTGCGCCGGCGAATGCCCTGTGGAAGCTATTACGCAGGATGGTAGTGTTTACAAAATCGACGCGGATAAATGTGTTGACTGCGGCGCCTGTGAGAGCGCCTGCCCGACGGAAGCTATTTCCGCGGAGTAACACATTCGGTTCCGCAAGGATCCGGCGGTGCGGATTATAGACATAATTCCTGGACCCGCCGGGCCACTGCTGGAATCAGACAGCTGCCATGGGCAGTGTCTCGTGGCCGAGCTCAGATGGGCCGGCCACGATGTTTTGATGGTGCCTGTTTTCACTCGTCTCGGCGGCGGAGTCAGGGAAGACGTTCCGCTCTTCGGCGAGGCGATACGTGTGTATGCGAGGCACATTTTTGGGAAATCGGTTGGAGTTGTCCCGGACTTTCTGTGGCACAGGCTTAATGTGCCGTGGGTTTGGAGGGTTCTGTCGCGGCGGTTCGCGGGTTCCGGGGAAGCTTTCAACAACTTTATGGCGGACGCGCTCTCCATGAAGGGTGGGCGGCTGTCTGCAGAGGCGGAGTCTTTGTGCAGGTGGCTTGCAGTGCAGCCGAAAGCTGACGCAGTGCTGCTGTCTTCGCCGTTCCTTATGGGACTGGCGCCGTTCATAAAGAAGGCGCTGAGGGTTCCTGTTTGCTGTTATATGGGTGGAGAAGCGGAAAATTTTGCCAATTTTACGGGGACGTCTTCTCCAAGGCTTTTGGCTGGAATCCGTTCTGTAATCGGAGCTTCCGACAGATTTATTGCCGTTAGCGGCTATCAGGCGGAGCGTATCCGCAAGTGGCTTGGCGCCTCGGATTCTGCGGTGAGTGTGATCAATCCCGGCATTGAGTTTACGGGGGTGCCGGCGGATTCTGGCAGAATGCGTTCTGTGGGGAATGACGCGGGGCTGTGCGTTTTTGTGCATGGCGCCGGGGACGAGGCGCTGTCTAAGGCCGCCGGGTATGTGAAAGAGCTGCGCAGAGCGGCTGGCGCGGCAGACCCGGAATTTATCGTGCGAATGTCGCTTACTGACGGGGTGTCGCGGGATCGATGCGCATCCGGCGCGAGGGAGGCGCTCGGGGGGAGGGTGCGAATGGTTTACTCGTCGCTTGAGGCGTCAAGGGTTTTCTCAAGGGGATATTCTGTTGTGGCGTTTATTCATCCCAAGCCGTATCCGGCATTTGATTTGTCGGTGCTTTACGCGATGATATCAGGCGCTGCGGTTGTGATACCGGATACCGGGGCGTGTCCGGAGATTTCCGATCTGTGTCCCGGCGTCGTGATGTATGGGGATGGCGGCGGCGCGCGCGCGTTTGCCGGCGCCGTGTCCGTTCTGGCGGCGGATCCGGCACGAGCTTCGTCTGCGGGCTTGCTGAACGAGGAGAGTGTCAGGAAGCTGTTTTCGGTTCAATTTATGGGTAGTCAGACTGCCGAAATCCTTAAGCGGACGGCGGCGGTAAATCGGGTTCGGAGAGTTGGGGTGGCGGCCGGGCGGAGGCGCCCCGCCGCCCAGAGGAGATGATTTGCAATCCGGCTCCGGCTGGCTGTATTTTTGTGGAGACACATACGATGGCGGGATTTGTTCATTTGCATCTGCACACCACTTACTCTCTTCTGGACGGTGCGTGTCAGATACGACCACTGGTAAAGAAGGCCAAAGAGTTCGGCATGCCGGCATGTGCGATCACCGATCACGGCTACATGTACGGCGTTAAGGATTTCTATGACGTTTGCCGCAAAGAGGGAGTAAAGCCCATATTGGGGTGCGAAACTTACGTATCGACGGGGCCGTACACTCGCAAAGACAAGCACGACACGTACCACCATCTCGTCCTTCTTGCAAAAAATGTGGTTGGATACAAGAATCTCGTACGCCTCATTTCCCTTGCCAGCGTAGACGGGTTTTACCGCAGGCCTCGTCTGGACAAAGAGCTGCTGGAAAAGTACCGGGAAGGCCTCATTGTTTCCTCCGCCTGCCTTGCCGGGGAGGTTCCGGCGCTTATTTCTTCCGGCAAGATGGAGGAGGCGGAGAAATGCGCCGAGTGGTACCGAAGCGTATTCGGCGACGACTACTACCTGGAAATAATGCTTCACAAAACGGATGATCCGCAGCTGAACAACGATGTTTACAGGAGGCAGCTCGCAGTAAACGAAGGAGTACTGAAAATAGGTTCCAAGCTTGGAATAAAGGTGGTGGCTACGAATGACGTCCACTTCCTCAACAAGGAGGACAACGATGCTCATGAGGTGCTCCTGTGCATCAATACCCGGAAGGTGCTGAGCGATCCGAGCAGGTTGCGGTACACCGGACAGGAATGGTTCAAGTCCGCGGAAGAGATGAGCGCGGTCTTCCCTGAGAACGGAGCGCAGCTCGAGAATACGCTCGAAGTCGCGGAGAAAGTGGAGGACTACGAACTTAACTCCAATGCGATAATGCCGGTTTTCCCGATTCCATCCGACTTCGCCGATGAAAAAGCGTACGCAGAAAAGTTCCCGGAGGACAAACTTCGGGAGGAGTTTGGCGACCGGTTTGCAAAGCTTGGGGGCAAGGGGCCGGACGCCGTTGAGAAAGTCAGAAGAATAAAGTTTGAATCGGATTATCTGCGCCACATCACTGAAGAAGGCGCATCCCGCCGGTGGCCGGGGGCGCTTACCGAAGAAATTCGGGAGCGTATTGATTTCGAATTGGAAACCATCAAAAAGATGGGCTTCCCAGGATATTTTCTTATCGTGCACGACTTCATAAGGGCCGCAAAGGAAATGGGCGTTATGGTGGGGCCGGGCCGCGGGTCGGCGGCCGGTTCGGTCGTGGCATATTGTCTGGGTATAACGAATATCGATCCCACAAAGTACAACCTGCTGTTTGAAAGGTTCTTGAATCCGGACCGCATATCGATGCCGGATATTGATATCGATTTTGACGATGAAGGCCGGATAAAGGTGCTTAACTGGGTGGCGGAGAAATATGGCAGCGACAGGGTGTCGCACATAATAACGTTTGGGTCGATGGCTCCTAAAAGCTGCATCAGGGATGTGGGACGGGTCCTGGAGGTGCCACTTCAGGAGACGAACCGTCTGGCCAAGCTCGTGCCCAATACGCCCAAAATTACAATGGAGAAGGCGCTGACGGCGTCGCCGGATCTGGCTGCCGAGATGAAAAGCTCAGACGCCAGGGTAAGGCGCATACTTGAACTTTCGCTGAAGCTTGACGGCACTTACAGACAGGTCGGCGTGCATGCGTGCGGAGTGATTATCAGCAGGGATCCGCTCATGGACGTTATCCCTGTCACACTCGTGGAGACAACGGAGGATAAACTGCTCACTACGCAGTACGACGGACATTTTGTCGAGCCGATCGGCCTCCTCAAGATGGACTTTCTAGGGCTGAAGACGCTTACCGTCATCAAGCACACGATAGGCCTAATAAAGAAACGTACGGGGCGGGATGTTGATCTGAACAGTATTCCGATGGACGATATGGACACGTTCCGGGTGTTCGCAAACGGGGATACGACAGGCCTGTTCCAGTTCGAGTCCGACGGCATGAAAAAGTATCTGCGCGCCCTTCAGCCGAAACGTTTCCAGGATTTGATAGCTATGAACGCGCTCTACAGGCCGGGTCCGATGGCGTACATCCCCAATTTCATAGACAGGAGTCTCGGGCACGCAAAGATCGAGTACGATCATCCGCTCATGGAGGAGTATCTGAGCGATACGTACGGAATCACCGTTTATCAGGAGCAGGTCATGCTTCTGTCCAGACTGCTTGGAGGCTTCACGCGCGGTCAGTCAGACACGCTCCGCAAGGCCATGGGCAAGAAGGACAAGGAGATAATGAGCGAACTGAAGGTCAAGTTCATCAACGGGTGCCTGGCGAATGATAAATTCAGGGCGTACCCGCCGTGTTCGAGCGAGAGCGGAGCGAGGGAGCTGGCCGAAAAGATATGGGGCGACTGGTATGCGTTCTCGTCTTACGCTTTCAACAAGTCCCATTCGGTGTGCTATGCGTACGTGGCATACATCACCGGATACCTCAAGGCGCACTATCCCGCAGAGTACATGTGCGCGCAGATATCTTCCGAAATCGGCGATTTCGAGAAGATGCCCAAGTTTATAGAGGAGGCTGTGCACATCGGGTATCGGGTCGCACAGCCGGATGTGAACAGATCCATAACGGAATTTGTCCCGGAAGACGCTGAAGACGGGCGCATCCTGCTGAGATACGGACTTGGCGGCATCAAAGGCGTCGGCATGGGTGCTGCGGATGCGATTGTGTCCGAGAGGGACGCCCGGGGGCCGTTTAAGGACTTTGACGATTTCGTGTCGCGCATGCAGTCTTCCGGGGTGGTGAATTCACGCGTTATGGAGGCCCTGATAAAGTGTGGAGCGCTTGACTGCCTGGGATACCACCGCGCGGCGGCGCTCGCTGATCTGCCGAACGCGATGTCCCGTGCGGCCGCCGCGGCGCGCGATTCGGCATCGGGACTGGTGTCGCTCTTTGGAGAATGGAAGGACGAGTCCGCCGGCATAGATCAGGACGTGATTCCGCGTATGACGCTGATGGAGAGCATAATCTCGGAATACGAGTTTCTGGGAATATTCTTCAGCGGGAATCCAATGGACAAGTACAAAATGTATTCGAAGGGATACATGTCGATTGAGCAGATCAACGAGCGGCTTTCTTCCGTCAAAGACGAAGACAGAGGCGTGACGGCGGGGATTTGCCTTTTCGTTCTTTCCATGGATACGAAATTAAACAAGCAGGGGACGCAGGAAACTACGATAAAGGGGTGCGACGACACAGGCGCCGTGACGGATCTGAGGTGGTTCTGCGACGGCAGGCGCAATGTCTGCGTGGAGCCTTACCGGGCGTATTTTTTCAAGATGGCGCTGTCCTCCTGGAACGGCAATCGCCGCATGCGTCCGATTTCCGCAACGCCGCTGGACGAACTTCCTCTCACCCGCACGTCACGCGTGGTTTTCAATCTGGAAGAGGGCGCGGACGGGTTGGATTCTGAACGGCTGGATGATATGATTTCGCTCGTAAAAAGCTTTCCCGGAGGAACTCCGGTTGTGGTGTCTCTCAAGATAAGGACAGGCGAGAGGGTAAAAATAGAGGCGGATTCGTCCCTCCACGTCAAGATCACTACGAATTTTATTTCTTCTGCTGAGAATATGCTCGGATCCGGGAATGTTCGGTTTGAACTTGTAAAAGGAGCGCTATGAGGATAAGAATCAGGTCTGTGGGTACGGTTATGTCTCCGCAGCGCAGTATTGCAGCTGCTTTTGCCTCCGCAATACTGATAGGCACGCTGCTGCTGTCTCTCCCGTGGGCCCACACGGACGGACGCTGGCATCTGGATGCAGATATAGTTTTTCTTTCTACCAGCGCAGTCTGTGTTACCGGACTCGATCCGGTGGGAATCGGAACTGAACTTTCTTTTTTTGGAATATGCGTACTCCTGATGCTTGTCCAGCTCGGGGGAATCGGGATAATGACGGTCGGTACCTTCTTTTTCGTTTTCATGGGCAGAAGGCTTTCTGTAAGCGAAGAGAGGGCGGTGATTGCTTCTCTTGGAGAGAATTCCGTCGGGAACGTGGTTCCCATGCTGAAAAAGACGCTGGTGTTTACGTTCTCATGGGAGCTCATAGGGGCGCTGTTTATCGCGTATATCTTAGCTGAAATGCACGGATATGAACCCGATCATGCGCTCGGACATGGTTTGTTTATCTCCATAATGTCTTTCTGCAATGCCGGATTCGGTTTGTTTCCGGACAGCCTGTGCCGTTATTCGGAGAATCCGGTTCTGATGCTGCTGGTTTCTTTGTTTGTTATCGCGGGCGGAACTGGATTCGTGGTGCACTCCAATGTCCTGTCGCTGCGGCCATGGAAAAAATCTCTTTCGGAACGCGGCAGGCTGACGCTCCATTCTAAGATTGTTCTGGCTTCGTCAGCTGCGCTGATTGCTGTCTGTACTATGCTGTATCTGCTTATAGAGTGGAACGGAGCTTTTTCTCATCTTAGCTGGAGAGACAAACTTGTGGGGGCCTTTTTCCATTCCGTTACATCTCGTACGGCCGGTTTTGCCGGGGTCTCCACAGAATCGCTTTCGCCGGCTTCACAGATACTGACGATGGCGGAAATGTTTATCGGCGCGGCGCCGGGATCTACGGGCGGGGGAATCAAACTGACTACAGCGGCGGTTATTGTCGCTACGGTTTGCTCGATGTTAAAAAACCGCAGCGAGACGGAAATGTTTGGGCGTACGGTGCAGGAGCGTACGGTGCGCGAGGCTGTCGCCATAACCGTGCTGAGTTTGTCAATAGTCGCAGCCGCCGTCTTTGTTCTGTCTGTCACGGAGCCGGTGGATAAGACCGGAGCCGGGATTCTTCGGTTGTCCTTTGAGGCGGTCTCCGCATACGCCACATGCGGACTCTCGGCGGGGAGCACTTCCAGCTTGACAGTGCCGGGCAAGCTCGTGGTGTCGCTGCTTATGTTTATCGGCAGACTGGGGCCGATGACTCTGGCCATGACTATGGCGCGTGCGGGGGCATCTACGCCCAAGCGGTATCCGGAGGAGAATGTTCTCGTCGGCTGATTTAACGGGAGATATGGTATGAAGGGAGAAAAGGTTGGTATTATTGGAGGCGGAAGATTCGGAATGGCGCTTGCCGAAAGCCTTGCGGCTAACCATGTGGACGTCACGCTGGTGGACCGCGATTGGACGGTGGTGCAGTCGCTGTCGCAGTCTCCGATAAGAGCGGTTTTCGGCGACGCAACAAGCCGTGAAGTGCTCGTAAATGCGGGATTCAAGGACATGGATGTGGCGGTGGTTTCAATTAGTTCGTCCATGGAGTCTAGTGTCCTTGCAACGCTCAATTGCCGGGACATCGGGGTAAAACAGGTAATTTCCAAAGCGGAGTCCGACCTGCATGGGCGCGTGCTGGAGCGCATAGGCGCGGACAGCGTAATCTATCCGGACAGAGACCGCGCTCTTCGTCTTGCCAAAACGCTTACTTCCAAAAAGGGAGTCGTCGATTTTCTGGAGGTTACGGATGGGTACAGCATCGCGGAAGTCGCCGTTCCGAAGCCTCTTGTGGGCAAGACCGTTATTGAGGGGAACGTCCGCCGTGAATACAGCATTACTGTGCTTGCAATACGGCGCGTAAAAGATGATAACAGCGGATTGCGCGATATGATTATCTCCTCCGGCACTGAAAGGCTTCGTGAGGACGACCTCCTCATAGTGTTCGGGCCGGATAAAAATATAGACGCGCTTAACGCCTGAGCGCGCCAGTGCGGTCTTTTTTTGCGAATTTGTAATTCTGTCTTGAAAAAACGTGCAAAAAGCACGACAATCACTGGGCTGTCTCCGATTGGCGGAGTCGGCTTGCCATGGGGGTTTTTATTATGCCGGAAATCGATTGGAAAAATCTCGGATTCGGTTACATGGACACGAATTGCCACATTCAGTATGTGTGGAAAAACGGCGCTTGGGACGGCGGAGAACTGGTCAAGGAGCCATATCTCAAGATGCACATCGCGGCTGCGTGTCTGCACTACGGTCAGGAAGCTTTTGAAGGACTGAAAGCGTTCAGATGCAAAGACGGAAAAATACGTTTGTTCCGTCCGATGGAAAATGCCATGCGCATGTTCCGCACCGCTCACCGCACGTGCATGGCGCAGGTCCCGCCGGAAATGTTCCTGGACGCCGTAAAGCGCGTTGTCAAGGCAAACGAAGAGTTCATTCCGCCTTATGGCACGGGCGGTTCGCTGTATGTTCGTCCGCTTCTTGTGGGTTCCGGAGTGCAGATTGGCGTCGCTCCCGCAAAAGAATACACTTTCATTGTGCTGGTTACTCCTGCCGGGGAGTACTACAAGGGCGGACTGAAGCCGGTCCGGGCGATCATTTATGACGAGTACGACCGTGCGGCGCCGCTGGGGACCGGCGACGTCAAGGTCGGCGGCAACTACGCGGCAAGTCTCTTCGCTCACGAGAAGGCCAAGGCCGCCGGCTATCCCGTGGAACTTTATCTCGATTCCAAGGAGCACAAATACATAGAAGAGTTCGCCACATCGAATTTCCTCGGAATAAAACGGGACGGCACATACGTGACGCCTGATTCGACATCGGTGCTCCCGAGCGTGACGAATATGACGCTTAAGCAGATCGCCGCGGATTCCGGCAGGAGAGTCGAAGTGCGCAGCATTCCGTTCGAAGAACTGACGGATTTTGCCGAAGTGGCTGCATGCGGAACTGCGGTGGTCGTTACGCCGGTGTGTGAAATTACGCGCGGCGATACGGTCGTAAAAATAGGGGATCCGGATAAATGCGGTCCCGTGGTTCAGGAGCTGTTTGATAAAGTCCAAGCCATACAATACGGAGAGGCTCCGGATACTCACGGGTGGTGCGTCGAAGTCTGAGGCCGGTTTATTTTAATTTTGCGCCGCTCTGCCTGCAGCGGCGGCGGGAAAGAGAGCGTATATGTCTGGGAATGCAGTGAAAGATGGTCCGGTGAAAGTGGCGATCGTCGGAGTTGGCGGCTTCGGCGGTGTGTATGTTAAGGCAATACTGGAGAACATGCTGCCGGAGGGTTTGGCGGAATTTTGCGCCGCGGTGGATCCGTATGCTGAAAAGAGTTCGTGGTACGGAAAAATCTGTGAAAGCGGCGTGCCGGTGTTCCCGGACATGGACGCTATGTTCGAAAAAACATCTCCGGAGCTGGTGGTCATTGCCACACCCATACAGTTTCATCATGATCAGGCGGTGTGTGCAATGAGGCACGGGTGCGGCGTGCTCATCGAAAAGCCTTTTGCAGGTTCGTCGGATCTATGCCGCGACATGATGCGTGTGCGCGATGAGACGGGGGCTTATCTTTCCGTGGGTTTCCAATGGTGCGACGACGCGGCTATGCGCAAGGCGAAAGAGGATAGAGACTCCGGCATGTTCGGCGGGCCGGTATCCGGAAAGGCCATCGTGTTATGGCCCCGCAACCGCGCTTATTATTCCCGCGGGATAGGATGGGCGGGCCGGAAGTTTTCCAAAGACGGGCAGCCCATTTTCGACAGCGTCGCATCGAACGCCACGGCGCACTACCTCTTCAATATGCTCTGGTTCCTTGGCGATGGACTTAATGCCGCGGAACCCGTATCCGTAACAGCGACGGAACGCCGCGCCAACGATATCGAAACGTTTGACACCATCGTAATGCGCGCCCGCCTCGACAACGGCAGCCGTATTCTCTATGTTGCTTCACATGCGGCAGGCGCCGCGTTCAACCGCAATCCCTGTTTCGAATACACTTTTGAGAAAGGGCGCCTTCGCTACGGAAATCCGGATCAGAAGGAACGCGAGCTTGAGTTTGTGTTCAACGACGGAACCGTGAAGAGCTACGGCATTTCGAACCGTGACGACAATACCGCCAAATTCATGCATGCGCTGCAGAATGTCAGGCTCGGCTCCGCCGGAACGGCGTGGTGCCGTCCGGAGGCCGCTCTGATGCACATCCTGGCAATGGAGAGGGCGTACGCTTCGGCCGGGGAAGCGGAGGTGTTCCCGGCGGACAAGGTGGACGTCATTGACGACACTCTTACGGTGCGCGGGCTTGGTGAGGAACTCAACGCCGAATACGAGCGCGGCTGATCCGCATTCCGGCGGGAAATTTTATCAAAGTCATTTGAAGCTATGAAACAGGACATGATTGTTATACTGGACTTGGGCAGCGTCGGGAATTCGCAGCTTGCACGCGACATACGGGCGCTCGGGGTATACAGCGAAATACACCCGCATGATATTTCCGCCGCGGAGATAAAAGCCCTGCCGAATGTAAAAGGCATAATCCTCAACGGAGGGCCAAACCGTACGGTGGACGGGAAACTGGTCTGCGTTAGCGAAGAAATTTTTGATCTGCCGGTGCCGGTGGCGTCTATGAATGTCCCCGATGCACCGTGTCCGGAGATATCCCCGGAAGGTTTGCGGGAGTTCGTCTTTTCAAAATGCGGCTGTGCAGCAAATTGGAACATGGAGAATTTCATTTCCGATCAGGTTGAGGCGCTCCGGGCGCGGATCGGCGGCCGCAAAGTGCTTCTCGCGCTCTCGGGCGGCGTGGACAGTTCCGTCGTCGCTGCGCTTCTTGTCAAGGCCATAGGCGACGCGCTTGTTTGCGTGCACGTCAACCACGGACTCCTCCGCAAGGGCGAGTCGGAACAGGTCGTACGCGTGTTTAAGGACGAGCTGAACGCCAACCTTGTCTACGTCGACGCCGTAGACCGCTTCCTTGACAAATTGGCGGGCGTCTCCGACCCGGAGAAAAAGCGCAAAATCATTGGCGCAGAATTTATCCGTGTGTTTGAGGACGAGGCTCGCAAACTCAACGACATAGAATTCCTGGCACAGGGCACCATTTATCCGGACATTGTCGAAAGCGGCACAAAGACCGCCAAAATTGTAAAAAGCCACCATAATGTGGGCGGACTGCCGGACGACCTGAAGTTTGAGCTGGTCGAGCCTCTGAAGTTTTTGTTCAAAGACGAGGTGCGGGCTTGCGGCAAGGCGCTCGGTTTGCCGGACGAAATGGTTTTCCGACAGCCGTTCCCGGGCCCCGGACTTGGCGTCCGGTGCCTGGGCGCGATTACGCGCGACAGGCTGGAGGCGGTGCGTGAATCGGATGCGATTTTGCGTGAGGAATTTGCTGCTGCCGGTCTTGCAGGGAGTGTGTGGCAGTACTTCACGATTGTGCCTGATTTCAAATCTGTGGGCGTTCGTGACAATGCCCGCAGTTTTGAGTGGCCGGTGATAATACGTGCCGTGAATACCGTTGATGCCATGACCGCCTCAGTCGCGCGCATCGAGTGGCCTCTGATGGAAAAAATCACCGCCCGCATAATATCCGAGGTTAAGGGCGTCAACCGCGTCTGCTTCGACCTCACGCCAAAACCCACCGGCACCATCGAGTGGGAATGATTTCAGAAGCCCGGAAAAGCCCGTAGTTACTGGGTTTTTGATGGGTTAAGACCCTCCGTGGCAACGATTTGGCAACACTTTTTCATTATTCATAAAAAGAGAGCTAACTGATTTTGATTAGTCAGTTAGCTCTCTTTTTGTCTATTATAGTTCCACGGCTCGTCTTCCGCCAACAATGAACGTTATATTTTCGTAGTAATCTTCCAGTTTGACATATTTGCCACTCTGTTGAGCAAATTCTTTTAATCTTGCGTGGCAAGCCAAATCCCAAGAATAGACTTCGAATTTCCAACCACGGGCGGCCAACCGCATTGCATCCGCCAAAAAGCCTTCACCAGAATTAATCCCGGCACCATCCCCAGTTAACAGAGCGACAGTGTTCGGTTCTGGAGAATCCATGGCTAATCTAAGTAAGGCTAATTGAAGTACATGGTCTGTAGTATCGGCTTCGCCGTCTGTTAAGCTACGTGGAAGCAATGAGGGTGTAATCCCTAACTTTTCCACCGCATTCCAGAGTGCATCTCCTTTGGGAGGAACACTTCCGGCGAAATAGATGTTATCTATCTGTCTTCCTTGGGCCACGAGATTCAATAGCCCTTTAAAGTAGGTCCGATATCTTTCCTTTTCAATAGCAGGTTCTTTTACGGGCCTTACATGATTAAGACCAGCGTAATGAATGTTTGAATTGTCCCAAAAGATATACATAAAATCACTCCTTATAATAGTTTTATGCCTGGTAAAGGTGTTTTTTCCCATTTCTGCGCTGTATCAAACTCTGGATAGTGGTAGCGCCACTTGTCATAATCCTCTTTAGAGATTTCGCCTACCTCCAGCATGGCCGCGGCCTGCTGCCAGGAACAGAGCATCTCATGCAGCCGGGCGGCATCCTTACTCTTCCGCACATCGACCTTCAAGCAGACTTCTCCATCCATCTCACTGATCTTGAGCCCGTAGTTATCCTCCAGGGTGAACAGAGTGTGCATTAGGCCCACATAGGAGTCTATGTCCGGGACGGAGAGGGCATGGGGAGAGACATCCAGTACCTGGGCTAAGGAGGCGGTAAGGTCTGCCTTTGGGGTTCTTGATCCGGTTTCGTACTGAGCAAGGCGCACATCGGCGGACTTCTCCGGGAAGCCCAGCGCCATGCCGAGATATTTCTGTGTCATCCCCCGCAAGAGACGGAAAAAGTGAATCCGTTCGCCAATCGCCATATCATCAACTCCAATCGTTGGTTGTCTTTAGGAAAAGCGTAGCAGAAATGCTTAGTAAAGTCAAG
>CASEAR010000066.1 GCA_949285835.1 uncultured Verrucomicrobiota bacterium
AATCGTTACTCGTCAGCAATCCTGTAATCGGAACAACCGATTTCCGTCCACATCACTCATTTCATTCGGTGTCCATGCAAATGAACAATAGAAAACGGTCTCTGAATGCTACGGTGTCTTTTCTATTTGACAAACTGCGCCGTGGGAAGTTGCATCTTAAGGCTTGAGCTTACCGCACACATGAGACGGCCTGTATAGACTCATATAACATCGTATTGGCAAACGAGACGGACCGTAAAAACGAAGGGAAACGGACCGTAAAAACAAAAAGGCGGGAGGACGATTCCTCCCGCCTTTATTCGACGCCGGCCCGGACGTTCTCCATCTGCGCCGGACTTGTCTGCGCAGGCGTCTCTCCGGCGGCGGATCCTTGAAGGGACGCCGCCAGAACATGCTGCGCCGCGCCTCATACTACGCCATGAGCCAGCATTGCATCGGCGACTTTCACAAAGCCCGCGATGTTTGCACCCATGACATAGTCGCCCTTGCGTCCATACTGCTCGGAAGCTTTGTAGGCGTTGTCGTGTATCGACTTCATAATGCCCTTGAGGCGCGCGTCCACCTCCTCGCGAGACCACGACAGACGGAGCGAATTCTGCGACATCTCCAGACCCGATGTGGCCACGCCTCCGGCATTCGAAGCCTTGCCGGGAGCAAAGAGCACTCCGGCGGACTGAAATGCCGCAACCCCTCCGGGGCAGGTCGGCATATTCGCGCCTTCACACACCAGCCTGCATCCGTTCGAGATAAGAGCGCTTGCATCCGCCTCGCTTATTTCATTCTGCGTCGCGCACGGGAACGCCGCATCGCACTTGATGTTCCACGGGCGTTTGCCTTCAAGGTACTCGGCGCTCTTGAAGTGTTCCGCATACTCGCGGATACGGCCGCGGCGGACGTTCTTAAGCTCTTTGACCCATTCCAGCTTCTCCTGGCAGATGCCGTCCTTGTCGTAAATCGTGCCGTTCGAATCGGACATCGAAACGACTTTAGCTCCAAGCTGATTCAGCTTCTCCACCGCAAACTGCGCCACGTTTCCGGATCCGGACACCACGCACACCTTACCCTCAAAGCCGTCTCCCTTTACGCCGAGCATGTTCTCGCCGAAATAGACGCAGCCGTATCCGGTCGCCTCCGGACGTATCAGCGAACCGCCCCACTGCAGGCCCTTGCCGGTAAGCACACCGGTAAACTCGCCGCGTATGCGCTTGTATTGTCCAAACATGAAACCGATCTCACGGCCGCCTACGCCGATATCTCCTGCAGGGACGTCGGTAAACTGCCCGATATGACGGCAAAGTTCCGTCATAAAGCTCTGACAGAACGCCATTACCTCTCTGTCGGATTTTCCCTTCGGGTCAAAATCCGACCCGCCCTTGCCGCCGCCCATTGGCAGCGTGGTGAGGCTGTTCTTGAAAATCTGCTCAAATCCAAGGAACTTCAGTATGCTCAGATTCACCGAGGGATGGAAACGCAAACCTCCTTTATAAGGGCCGATCGCGCTGTTGAACTGCACCCTGTACCCACGGTTGACCATCACCTTGCCCTTGTCATTCACCCATGGAACACGGAACATGATAATACGCTCAGGTTCCACAAGGCGCTCCAGAATTCCGTTCTCCATATATACGGGATTCGCGTCCAGAACGGGATCAAGCGTCTCAAGCACTTCCGTCGCAGCCTGCAGAAACTCTGGCTCGCCGGAATTGCGTTTCTTCAACATTTCAATTACTTCTTGAGTGTAACTCATCACAGATTCTCCTATCACGGCACTACAAATGCCATTTCCGGGAAATTTACCAACAAGACCACCCGCCCGCAAGAAAATTTGTAAAAAATTTGCATTCCGTCGCCACGCACGGCGGCGCGGCATCCCGTAGAACGCAGCGGCTCAGAGAATTGATGCGCCTGCGGGCCGCGCCACGCACGAAGGCCTAGCGCCGCATTCCGGCGCGATACAGACCCGCCGCGCATTTGCGGTGCGATTGCGCGGTGCGGGACGCGATCCATGACGTAACCCGGTTCTAAACAGGGAGAACCTGTCCGCTAAGAATCTTCCCCCCCGAAGAGCATTGAGGCCGCCGGCCCCGCGGCATTGCGGAGGACTTGCGGAAGCGGCGCCCTGCGGCAATACTGTCCCGGTATCGGCCAATCTGCCAAAGTAAACGCAGCGCAAAGCCCCGCAGAACACTGCCGCAGACACTGCTGCAATATTTCCGGCCGCCGCACAGCGGCACGCATCAAGCTGCCGATGCGCCTTATGAACCGGCGCCGTGAGTATTTTCATACCGCTGCCTTTCTTTGCACAAATTGATACATTGAAATAAATAAGAAAAAAATCCCGCGTTAGCTGGCGCAAATCCATCTGTTGTGAAAGTATGCATTTCTTACGTTTTGCAGAAGACCATGACATGCTGTATATTCTTTTACGTAAAATAATGCGGATAGTTTTCGGGCGCGGCATCATGCGGCAGACAGCCGTCAGGTGCCGTCATGTTGGACTACTGATTGAGGTGTATCTATGAACGTTTGTAGCTGCAAGGAATATTTAAGAAGAAGGCTGAGCTGTGTTTTCCCGGCGTTTCTCGTTGCGATTTCGGCATGCAGTACGCTCCGCGCGCAATCTGATGTTTTCACGTGGGTCGGAGGCTCCGCCAACTGGGACGATCCGGGAATGTGGGCCGCCCAGTCGACTGTCAGGACGGCTCCGGATTTCCCCGGAGACACCATCGTTTCAACGAACTCCGGCGATGTAATTGCGGTTTCCGGGACAAAGACCGTTTCCAACATACAAATGCCGTCAGGAAACTTCCAGATCGTCCCGGAAGGCGATGCTCGCATAATATTCCGCAGCGGATCGACTTCGGAGACAAATACGATGACGACGGCCACCAGCGGGAAATGCAACACACAGATTGGTTCCGGCGCGGCTTGCAGCAATCTGGTGCTGCAGATAACCGACAATCTGCGCATTATCCCGAATGTAGCCTACAATTCAAGATTCAAAATACACGCCAAAATTACAGGCGGATCTTCAGACAGCCCGGCGCGGCTTGATTTCACCACCCCGAACGGAGAGTACAACAAGGTTTACATCTATCTGACGAATCCAGACAACGATTTCTACGGAGACATAACCATCGGCGAATTCGGCAATGCAAACCGGCTTGTCGTTTCGGCCGGATTGGCGTCGCAAAACAGTGTTAATTCAATGTTCGGCGCTTCAACCAACGTCATTACCCTGTGCGGGAGGGGAGCAGCTATATTCGCCAAAACAAGCGACTCGGAGGGACTGCACAGAACTCTGCGGGGAACCGGCACTCTTTCCGGCGGGTACCTGAATGAAGGCGATGGCTGGACAGTGGAAACAAGCGAGTCTTCCCTTCTGCTCGGAGACGGCATGTCGGTTGAACCGTCGGCTCAAAATTCCCCGTTCGGTTCAATCGCAATCAAGGCGGGAACTCTCACCCTGCATGAGAACGCCCGATTTGTTTTCGACGTTGGCACCAATGCCAACGATACGGTGAATTTCACGCTGAAAAACAGTTTTGTATTCTGCGGCAGAATTGTGATCAATGAGATGGACGAGCTTGACATCGGTGATTCTGTCCGGATTGCTGCGGTTAAGATCACGGATCAGACAAAGTCATTCTCGCTCGAGCCGTCGTTCGTTACTCCGGGATTCAATCTGGTTGTTTCCGGTTCCACTGCAAGCGGATTCAGCATCGACGCGGTCAAAATTCGTGATCCTTCTCTTTACCCCAACGCCACATCATCCGCTCCGACAGGCGTGGGCGATACATACGCCACGCTTCCGGTGGAAGTGACGAGTACGGCGCCCGACGACTCCGCCACGCTGCGCGCGTACATCTCCAGAGATTCAGATCAGGGAGAATCGCCCGATGGATGGGAGATCATTGCCGCATACCCGCAAACCGTATCTTCCAACGGGGTGTACGGCGTGTACGTTGACGGACTGGAAACCGGCGCCACGTACTACTACAGGCATTCCATACAGACGTCCGCCGGCGAATTCTTCACCTCCACAGCCTATTCCTTCACCACACGGCCTGCAGATACTCCTGATTCATTCAACTTCATGCAGGACAGCACAAATTACGTATGGAGCGACAAGTCCACGTGGTCGATCTCTTCGTACTATGACCGCAGTTTTCCCGGGATTGCCGGGGATATTGCGAACATATACTCCGGCTCGAGTTCTATAAACAAGTTTTTCGAGATAGACCGGGATATCACTGTGGGGTCTATACGCATATATCAGGGCAACAACAGCGGATACATGACTTTCGATGCCACGAAGCAGCCGGCGGTTCTGACATTTTCCAACGGGGATCCATCCGTTACGAACAAATTCTCCATCCAAAACCAGTTCCCGACCGTCAATTTCGGAACTGACACCAACACCATGCTTTCCATGCACCTTGACGGGACCACGGAGTTCTCGGCCTACAGCGCCTACGTTCATACAACCATCCTCAGGACTCCGGTTTCCGGAGGCTCCGATAACGGAGCCCCCGCAATCGTCGTACAGTCGTTCGGCGATGAGTACTGCAAACAGCGCCTTGTTCTGGCCAATCCCATGAACTCGTTCAAAGGGGACATACGCGTGGGCAACCCTCAGTCCCGCCCGTCCTCGAACGTCCTTTTTGCGGGCTGGGACGACGCAGGGCTCGCTTTCACCAATTCGGTACTGGGAGACCCTTCCAACAGCCTCATTCTCGGCAACAAGTCCAAAGTAGTCCTCAAACAGCCCGCCGGGGAAACGGCGACTTTCAGCAGGAAGGTGTACGGCAGCGGGACACTGTCCACGGAAAGGTACAACTCATATGGCCAGATCAACGGCTACAACGGCATGATGCTCGACGGCAGCGTACGGCTGGAGCCGTCGTCAGTTGACGGCGCCGGATACGGAACGATAACGGTTTCCGCCGCCGGACTGGAGTCTTCTGAAAATTTCGAAATAAGCCTTGACGTCGCGGCTGACGGCAGCGCGAACGATTCGATCGTAATAAACGCTCAGGCGCCTCTCGTCCTGAACGGCAAGCTTACCGTGAAATCGGACGACGGACGCATACCCGAAAATATCACCTACGACATAATAACTGTCAATCCGCACTCGTCGCTTTCTTCTTTCTCATTCCGCATGACTAGGACGCCGGAGTCGGTACCGTTCGTGACGGAAGTGTCGGGCGACGCACAGAGCGGCTGGACAGTGTCCGCAAGGACGTGCCCGGCGAGGACATTTATCATCGTACACTAGTTTTTGAACAGCAAAAATTCTCATCCGGAGACAAAAAATAATGACTATGACCAAACAAGCCATTTCGGCTGCAGTATTATCCTTGGCGGCGGCTGGAGCCGCCAATGCGCTGGAAATAACACTGGATGCCGGCGGAATAAAACTCTCAGCGGCGGAGCCCATCGGCGTCGTACGCGTGTCGTACCCTAGAATATACGATGCGGCGCAAAAGGAAGAAGGCCCATCGAAAGTATACGTCACGAACAGATGCGCGCATCTTTACTACAGAAACGGCACTTCCGCACAGCTCTTTGCCGGCGACGGCGGGGAAATGACGCTTACCTACAGCAACATGCCAACCGGCAACATGAAAATTTCCCACACTATAGGTCTCGATTCGGGACGTTTTGCAGGAAAAGCTAAATGGAGCATAGCGGACAGTCCGGAGCAGGTCTTCCCGTCGGAGAAGAAATCCGACGGATTCCTTTTCCGGGGCGACGCCCTCAAGCTACGGATTTCCGCGGACGGCTCCGAAGGATTCGGCGTCGACATACCGTTCGGTTATCAGGAACTGCAGGATCAGCGGGCGTGGGGACTCAGAACGTTCAGGTGGAACTCCTTCTCCCACCTTCCGGCTGAAGGAAAATATGTTTACCATATAGTGTCCGCCGACGGTTCGAAGGCAAGCATATGCGAAGGCTCCGTCACAAGCACGGAAGAAATATATGTCCCCTACCCGGACGCGGGCAACGAAGCCCTGTGGCCCGGAAAGGGACCGATACGGACATTCGGCTGGCAGGACGGCATCAGAAGGAATTACTTCAACCGCAGGGCGGCAGACGAAAATGCCATTGTGTTCGTGGGTGATTCTCTCACTGAAAACTGGCGCACGCTCGCCAAAGATTTTCCGGATCTTAAAGTGGCCAACCGCGGCGTCGGCGGCGACACCTCCCGCGGCATTCTTTTCAGAATCGAACACGACGTACTGCCGCTCCGCCCGCAGGTGGTCGTGATGTGCGCTGGGGCCAATGACCTTACCGCGCACGGCAACCCGTCGGACACGCTGTCAAATATCGAAGACATATTGGCCATTCTGCGCAAATACAACGGCAAGATGCCCGTTGTACTCTGCACAATCCCTCCGAGCAGCAACCCGAAAGCGCCTCTTAAACCCGGCGCCAGAGACGCCGTCAACAATGGAATTAAAGAAATCGCGGAGAAGTACGGCAATATCACGCTCCTCGACCTCAGCGCGGCCGTATCAGATGAAAACGGAGTACAGAGACTGGAACTCTTCAGCAGTGACCGGCTTCATCTCGGCCCTAAGGGATATGTGGAGTGGAAGGCCGCCCTTCAGAAAATATTTGACAAGATGTTCGCTCCGGCGACCCCCGTGCCGGACGTAAAGCTCGATCTGAGCAAATTCAAACTCATCTGGAGCGACGAATTCGACGGAGACTCCATTGACACCAACAAATGGGACATGCCCACCCACATAAGGCAGGGCGCATCGCGCTGGAATCCTGAGAATGTGTCCGTAGCGGACGGCAAGGTAACGATAAAAGTCAAGAGGACAAACGATCCTGTTTACAGGTACGAGAGTGCCTGCATCCGTACAAGCCGCGGATATGAACCGGAAGACAGGCTTTTCGGTTACAAATACGGCTACATAGAGGCTTCTCTGCGTCTGCCCAGGCACATCCGCACGGACTACTGGGTAGGATTCTGGCTTCTCGCCGGAGATGTGGTCAAAGGCCGCAATGACGACACGCGGATCGGCACCGAAATCGACATAATAGAAACCTTTGACTACTGGAACCTTGGATATATGAAGCATACGCTGCACTGGGGAGGATACGGCAAACTCCACAATGCGCAGGGATTCCGCTCCGGTCCGCACATCAGACTCCTCGACGACAAGTTTCATACATATGGCCTCTACTGGGATGAGAACCGGTATGTGTTCTTCATCGACGGGGTTGCAGTCTGCGAGACTGACGCCATGAATCTCGGCGGAAGCGGCAAACCCGGAGAGCCCAAGTCTAAGTCCCGCGGGACATGCCGCGGAGAAGCTTACATCAAGCTCAGCATCGAGGGCGCTCCATGGTGCGGTCCCACGTCAAACTGGGAGAAGGACATGCCGGAGGAGGACAGCCTCCAGTGCGATTACATAAGGGTCTACTCAGGAACACTCTGACACCCCACACTGCCGCCGGAATATCATAACTGCAGCGGCGGCGCATATGGAAACGTCTCAAATGCAGTACGGCCGGGACCCCGAAACAGGGCCCCGGCCGCGTGATTGTAAACACAGAACCCGAAGGGAACGAAAATGATACCGGAAATCAAAAGAGCCGTGGAATTCACGAGAGTCCACCAGGCCGCAGCGGGAAAGCCGGCGCCCGTTCGTGAAGCTGAATGCCTCGCTGCGCAGTATCCGGCCATTCTCAGAGAACTCAGAGAAGACGACGTTCTTGCCGGATTCAGAAAAAACAACGAAATCGTTTTCTTCGGAACGATACGCTGGTTCCCATACCCGCAATGGACTCCGGAACGCCAGACGGCCGGGAAGCAGGGCGGATATTGCTTCGACTTCTCGGCAAAGCACCGCCTTTACGCAGAGTCTGACGAAAACGAAAAAAAACAGCTTGATGAACTTACCGCGTACTGGAGGCGCGAGAGCACAATTTCAAAATTCTTCGACGGCGGCCCTGAACATGAGAAACTGTTCTCCCCCCACTCCCCCGTCGAGGGCGCGGCCATAGGCTTCTGCATGGCGCATGACCTTGACAAACTCGTAAGACTCGGACTGTCCGGGCTCAGGCGGGAACTGGCCGACCGCGCGGAGCTGGCCGAACGGAAAAAAGACAGCGAAGCCGGCATGTACTGCTGCGCGGCGACGTCGGCGCTCGACACCGTGTCGCGAACCTTCCTGTGGTACGCCCGGCAGGCGGCCCGTCTCTCAAAACGGCGCTGGCCGCGGGCGGGATACTTCAAGCGGATGTCAGAGGATCTGGAATTCCTCGCCGGAAATCCTCCCGAAACGTTTGCACAGGCAGTGCAGCTCGTGTGGCTGTACAACCTGCTTCCATCCGGCAAGCATATCGAATGGAACGCGCTGGATGTCGCCCTCGGCGACCTGTACGTCAAGTCGGTAGATTCCGGAGAAATTACCGAAGAGGAATGCATGGACATCCTCTGCGGCTTATGGAGGCTCATTAACGCGAACGGAGAAGATGCGGTATGCCGGATCACCCTCGGCGGAAAGGGACGCAGAAACCCTGAAAATGCCGACAGGTTCGCCATGGCCGCCATGGAAGCCACAAGGCGCGTCCGGCTTGTGACGCCGCAGCTTACACTGCGCCTTTACGAAGGCATGAACCCCGCCCTCCTCAACCGGGCCTACAAGGTTATCGGCGAAGGATGCGTTTACCCGATGCTTTACAACGACGAAGCTATCATTCCCGGAGTCATGAAAAGCATGCATCTCGACGCCCGCGAGGCGTGCGGCTATTTCCCTCTCGGCTGCGGCGAATATATGCTAGCCCACGACTCTCCGTCGATGCTTGACATCAATCTGAACGTGCCGAAAATTCTGGAAGCGGCCCTGCACAACGGCAGGGACCGTACAGGCGCACGGATCGGCCCGGAAACCGGCGACCCGACCGGTTTCGAAACATTCGACAACCTTTTCAGCGCATTCCTCGAACAGGTTCAAAGCGCGGCACGCAACGGAGCACATAGATATCTGGCTGTCAGGAACATTCTCTCCGGGACGGCGCCGTTCCTGCTGTCTTCCGTCCTGTCCGCCGACTGCATAGAGCGCGGAAGAGGCCTGTTCAACGGCGGACTGCGGAAAGTCGGAGCCTGCCTCATGGGGCACGGCTATACAAACGCGTCCGACGCGCTTTCTGCAATAAAACTGGAAGTCTTCCAGAAACGTTCATGCTCCCTGAAAGACGTAACCGAGGCCGTCGATTCAAACTTTGAAAGGGATCCGGATCTGCGCAAGCGCCTTCTGAATGCTCCAAAATTCGGCAACGACGATACGGAAGCAGACGGCGTTTTCATGAAAATGTGGGAAAATATGAACCGCATAGTCGATAGTGCCGGGCGCGCAGCCGGGTTCGATTTCTTCACGATAAGCAGCGTTAACCCCGGCGGATACGGCATGGGTGCCGGGTACGGCGCCACGCCGGACGGGCGGCTCGCGCACGAGCCATTCGCCATCGGCAATTCACCCATGCCCGGACGCGACAAACGCGGGATTACTGCGCTGTGCAACTCCATATCTAAGGTCAGCGCGGTGAACGGCGGAGCGACGACGAATTTCAAGCTTTCCAGAGAGCTGTTCAAGGGAGATATGCCAGCCGTAAAAGCGATATTCGGCGTATTTTTCCGGAATGGAGGACAGCAGGCGTCAATCTCCGTGGTCAATCAGGAAGACCTGACAGCCGCTTTGAAAGAGCCGGACAAATACAGCCACATAATAGTGAGGGTCGGCGGCTGGTGCGCCAGATTCATTGATCTGGAACCGGACATCCAGTCCGATATAATAAAAAGGACTTTCTATGCCTGAGCGTAATGAGTCCGGCGCCCGCGGCATGGTTATAGACATCATGCGCGGTTCCGTTCACGATGGACCGGGCATACGGACAACCGTATTCCTCAAGGGCTGCCCGCTGAGATGCGTCTGGTGCCACAACCCGGAATCGCAGTCTGGTGAGAAAGAGCTCTGGTTCAACAGTTCCAAATGCACGTTATGCCGGCGGTGCGAAGGCGCATGCTCTCAAAATACCCATTCCTTTGACGCAGAAGGAAAGCACCGCATCGATCGGGAGAAATGCCGGGTCTGCGGTTCGTGCGCTGCACTATGCCCGGGAGAAGCACTCGAGATCAAGGGAGCATGCATGACGGCCACGGATGTCGTACGCGAAGCCGCCGCAGACAAAGCCTTTTACGAAGCTACCGGCGGCGGACTGACCGTGTCCGGAGGGGAACCGTTCGCTCAGACTGCATTTACAATGGACATTCTGAAGAAAGCGAAAGCCGCCGGCATCTCGACTGCCGTTGAAACATGCGGGTTTACGGCTGTATCCGTACTCCGGGCAGCCGCCGGATTCACAGACCTTTTTCTGTACGACTGCAAAGGAATAGACTGCGGCAAACACAAGGCCAATACAGGCGTTTCAAACGGCGCAATACTGAAAAACCTGCGCGAACTGTGCCGCATGGGAGCTTCAGTGATCATGCGGTGTCCGCTCATCCCCGGACTGAACGATTCAGACAATGACCTCCGCGCCCTGGCGGCATTTAGAAAAGAACTCGGCACTGAGCTCAAGGGTATGCAGATAATGCCCTACCACCACATGGGCAACGCCAAAGCCGAACGAACCGGCAGACCCATTCCGTTTGACCATCCGGACGCATCCGAAGATGAAAAACAGAGATGGCTGAGCGCCCTGCACGAATACGGTGCTGCCGATGCGGAGCTGGCTTAGCCTCCGCCGCACCTGGAAACCAGTTACGGTGTGAAGCGCCTGAGAAACCGTACATGTGGAATTGGTGCGGTTTGCGACTCCAACGCATCGGCATTAGTGCGGAAGAAGACGCGAGAGTCCGGCGTATTGTTCCATTTGCGTTCACGCGCCTCACAGCCGTCCGGACAAAATGATAACCGCAGCCGTCAGACACTGTATGCAAATGCCTTGCGGAAAAATCCGTAATCGAACGCCTGCGCATCTGACGCATGGAACCTGAGACAGCCCCCCGAACATACATCGGCAATGCCCGACTGAACCTCAGCCCTGCGGCGCAGCTCACAGCGCGTCGCCAAACAACGGGTCATATCCTGTCTCCCTGCACCCGCCGCCGGGCACCTCACCGCGATGCCGGCGTACGCCCGGTACAATTGCGCACGGCTACTTTATGAATCCCCACCGGCGCGACACAGGCCACCACACAAAACTTGCCGGAGCAACCATGGCTCTGCGCGGAACCGCACCCCAGAAACGGCCGTCAAAACTGCTCTTGGTATTATCCCCAAGAGGAAAATACGAATCCCCGAGCGTTATGCTGTCGACGGGATTCCCGAGAGGAAGCGATGCGTTTCCATACGAAGTAAATTCCGGATTACTCTCCGATACAGTCATGTACCGGCTGTAGGACACTCCGGGAGTAGAACTGCTCTCCTCGCTGGAAATACGCGACATACCGGCACAGCCTGTTACAGGCGCTCCGTTTGTCATCACACATCCGCCGGAAATCGAAATTTTTTCACCGGGCAGCCCCACAAGCCTCTTTATGTAGTGCTGTCCGGCAACAAGCTTGTCACTGTACAATACATCGACGGGACGAAACGGAAACGGCCGCGTCTGCGGAGAATAGCCGCCGAATTCAAGACCGGACAAACTCGTCTTGAACACCATGACCTGATCCCTAGCGGGACGCGTAAAGTTCCATTTCATCCGGTTGGCAAAAATCTGATCGCCGGATATTACGTACCCCGACCATATTCTCGTCCCCTTCCGGATAAAGCCGGAGACAGAATCAATCCGCCCTGCCTTTATGTCATCGTGGAGGCCGCCGCGGCGAATATCCTTGAGATTCAATTCCTTTCGATCCATGGCGTCCGCCGGTATCTTATAAACTTCACCGCACACATTCGCCATCACATATCCGGGATTGCGCCTGCTGTCCGAGTAAAGGACAATACGGCCGTCTCTGTCCGCGACCACATCGCGAAACCACACGCCAGTGACCAGCCACTTGGCAGCCTTCATCGGGCCTTTATCCCAGAAAGTGGTATCTTCCGGATCAACCTGCACGGAATGTATACCGTAAAGAGTCGGCTGCATTGAACCCGTAGGAATCTTAAACGGCTGAAAAAAATACGCACGGAATGCCATCGCCACGCCGAACGCGACAACAAGGGTCTCCGTAATCTCCCTCAGGATCGGGCTGAAACAGGGAGCAGAATTCGCCTCCACGAGCCCGGAAATCTTTTCCGTCAGCGCCGGAATGCTGACGTAATCACGCTCACGGCGCGCTTTCTCGAGGATAATGCACCCGTACTCAAGCTCCTTAACCGTATCGGACGGGATCACATCACGCCGCATATTCAGCAGTATTCTGGCTGCCGTCACCGTGTTCTTCGCATTTTTCAGGAGTTTGCGCCGTCGAAAAAATTCCATTTTAATGCTCCGGATCTGCTGTCACGGTAAAGCCCCCGTGGCGGTCTTTGTCTTTTCCGCGTTCATGCGGATTCTCGTTCCCTGACGCGTCTGTTTTCGCCTCCTCATCGTACAGCATTATGTCGTAAGAAGACTTCAGAGCCATCGTCAGCGGCACGGCGAAAAGAGTGCCGACAGGCCCCAGAACCCAGCCCCAGAATATCACCGAGAACAGCACCACCACGGGGGACACTCCAAAGCCGTATCCCATGAACTTAGGCTCGAGAATGTTTCCTATCAACTGATTTACAAAAAGATACAAAAGGAGTACGTATAGAGTATGCGCAAGATCAAAATTGACCAGAGCAATCGCCACAGCAGGGATTGCGGCAACTATTGACCCGAACACAGGAATAAAATTCAGGACAAACGCTGTAAACGCCAGAATAAGCGCAGAATCAACTTTCAAAAGGACAAGTCCGCCATATATCAGCAGCCCGGTGACCGCACTTACTATTGTTTTGATTCCCATGTAATGCCGGACGTCTAGAACTATGCGCATGCCTCTCTCCCATATTTCGGGGGTAACGCGCGGATGCCGCCTTATTTTATCCGGGAGAGAAACCAGTTCACAAAGAACGAACGAAACAATTACAAGCACTATGACAATGTGCTGCAGAAGATTGACAGCCAGCGTTCCAGCCTGCTGAGCAAACGACTGAATGTTTTTCTTGTCTATGCTGAGGGCGTCAGCAAAAAGATTATCAGGCAGATCAACGCCCTGCTCACGGAACAAGTCTCCGAAATCCTCCGCGCGCTCTACAAGTGCGCTGTGGTAGTCCGGAATACTTTTGGAAAACTGAATCAGCGCTTTGGAAAGCTGTATTATTCCTGTAAAACACAACAGCACCATTCCGCCGATTATAATCGCGAGGGCAAGCCATGAAGGAATCCGCTTCCTAAGGAAATAATACAGCGGAGACAGCACAATAGAGAGAAAAAGAACAAGCAGTATCTGCGTCACGATCTCTGAAGCGGCCTTCAGACCAGCGACAATTATAAACACAGCGGCCACCGTGACAATCCAGCCGAAGGGAGTCGATTGACGCCTGACTACGAAAGTTTTTTCCTGATCAGTTTTCGAATCTTCTTCCATTTTCCATTCTCATGTCAGCAATCTGGTCAGCATCGGCGACTGGAGCATAAACCATCAGTCTGCAATCCCGAAACAATGCGGCACGCCGCCGGACAGCGGGCTTTCCGAGATCTCTTCAAGCGCCGCATCCACATCGGCTCTGAGCGCCTCATGCGTAATAATCACCACTGTGGCAAATCCACCGCATGAGCTTCCCGGCTCTTTCTGAAGCGCAGCGGAAATACTCACGCCGTGATTTCCGAAAATACCGGATGCAAAAGCCAGCGACCCGGGAGCGTCCTTTATGGACAGACGCACATAAAATCTGCTTTTCTCCTCCCCCTTTGCCTTAATTCTCAACGGCATCCTGGTTCTGGGGATAACAAACGCACGCGGCTGGCCGGACGACAGGTTGCGGGCGACGTCGAGAATGTCCCCTATGACCGTGCTGGCCGTGGGCAAACGCCCCGCGCCGCGGCCATAGTAAAGCGTCTTATCCGACAGATCGCCCTTTATGAGCGCCGCATTGAACACTCCGGACACAGAAGCCAGCATGCCGTCCCTTGGGACCATTGTGGGCGCAACCCTTATTTCGACCGACTCACCGTCGTTTTTAATCACCGCAAGCAGTTTTATCCTGTACCCGAACTCTCCTGCGTAAACTATGTCTGCTCCATCCACGGCGCCGCGGATGCCTTCCACTGAAAGAGTGTGCACATCCGGCTGCACTCCGTATGCCAGAGCGGCGATAATGGCCGCCTTGTGCAGCGTGTCAAAGCCGTCCACGTCAAGGGAGGGTTCTGCTTCGGCATACCCCTCCTCCTGAGCAGACTTCAGCACCGTCTCAAACGGCAGCCCCTCCTTCTCCATGCGAGTCAGGATGTAGTTGCACGTACCGTTCAGGATCCCATGCACAGACTCTATGCGGTTGCCCGCAAGACCGTCCCTCAGCGCCCTTATCACCGGGATCCCGCCGCCGACGGACGCCCCAAAAAAGACGTCTACGCCTTTTTCCTGCGCGAGCTTGAATATCTCGCACCCCTGCTCGGCGAGCAGTTTTTTGTTCGCCGTGACAACCGGTTTCCCGGCCTCGATGGCCGCGCGGACGAGCTTCCCGGCAATGCCGCAGCCGCCTATAAGCTCCACCACGATATCAACCGAAGGATCGGAAATAACGGAAAAGGCGTCCGTACACAGAACCGAAGGATCGACCTCGACGCCCCTGTCCGTCGTAATATCCAGATCGGCAATCCTGCGCAGAACAATGTCCATGCCCGTCCGCTCCGCCATGAGCTCCCGGTTTTTCAAAAGCCCCGCGGCCACGCCCGCGCCCACCGTTCCGAATCCCAGAATTCCTACGCCGATCTCTCTCATTAGAGTCCCCTTCCTTAGAAAAGACGAAAAACGCGCAGATTATACACCAGATATTGTACATCCGCAAGACAGCCCGCCCGCTCTTACAGTTTTCAAACAAACTGCAGGCGCGTTTGCTCGGACTCGCCGCCAGCCTCGTATCTGGTCGCGCAAGTTGAGGCATCTGGCCAAAATGCCGGAGCAAGTCGCAAAACAAAATCAAATTGAAACGCAGAAACCCACCCCGGCGCCGCCGCGCAATGAACCAGCCCCGGCGCGCGCGGCCCGCAGCAAAATAACGAAGCCCGCAAAAGCCTCTCCACGCCATGGGAAACAGGCAGGGAAAGGACGCCGCAAAACCATTTCCACAAGATCAAGGGCACAAATGCACAGAAAATAAGCGTAAAAGGACGCCGCAAAGTCCTTCCCACGGATGCCGCGCCCTCTCGTCTGCGGTTTTCTGTCCGGGAATTACTCCCGGACGGCGCTCAAAGCATAATTCTCTTTACAATCGAGGCAAACTCTCTGCCGGACGGAGATTCCGGATTGGACACGGAAAACGGATGTCCCGTGTCGCCCGCGCCGCATACGGACGGATCCAGAGGTATCCTGCCCAGCAGAACTGTATTGAACTCCATTGCCAGCCTTTCTCCGGCGTCCCCGGGGAATATGTACGAAGTCTGACCGCAATGCGGACAGACAAACCCGCTCATATTCTCGACAATTCCAAGTATCGGGAAATCAAGCTGCAGACAGAATCTAAGCGACTTGCGCACATCTGCGGCCGCCACCTCCTGCGGCGTGGTGACCACTATCGCGCCCGTCGGATCCGGAATCATCTGACATATGGCAAGAGGCTCGTCGCCGGTACCCGGAGGACAATCCACTACGAGACAGTCCAGATCCCCCCAGGCAACCTCTGAAAGAAACTGCTTTATCACCCCGTACTTCGCCGGCCCCCGGAGAACCACCGCGTCATCCGGATCACTCAGCATGTACCCTATCGACACTACCTTCAGCCCATAAACCTCCGTAGGCAGCAGTTTTCCGTCTTCTGAGAAAATTTCCACGTCTTTCTGCCCAAGCATAGACGGGACGCTGGGGCCGTGAATGTCAACATCCAAAAGCCCGGTCTTTAAACCTTTCTGCGCCAGCGCGGCGGCCAGATTGACGGCGACAGTACTCTTGCCGACGCCGCCTTTACCGGATAAAACCACAATTTTGCGCTTCACTCCTGCTAGGCATTTGCGCACCTCACACGCACCATCGCCGGAACTGCTCCCGCTGCACGAACCGCATGCCTCCGTCCTGTTGGGGCATTCCATGTTTTTTTCCTCACTCATTCAATCTTTTTCCTTTCCTCCGGCACGAACGCCGCTGTCAGCATCCGCAGCAGCAGGACAGCCGGTGTAGTCCTCTGTTAAAAACATGCGCCGCACAGCCGCCCGCGGCATCATGCACGGCTCGGAAGGCCCGAGCCCGGTCAACGCGCCGCCATCCGTTCTGCACGGCTCCGCACTTATGCGCCCGCCGCCGCCAACGGCGACACGCCCTGCGCCCACACGGCGCGACCGCGGGCTCCTCCGTATTGTTCACTGCCTCCCGCACCACGCCGCGGTGTCTGATAACCGCCCCACAGCGTCATACGGACCACATCCTTGCGCCCAGGGACTTGAACGACGGCATTTCCGCTGTCTTCACGCATCCAGCTCCGGATTCATCCTCATACAGGACGCATGCCGAACCGCCGCGAAGCTCAACTTTGTACTTGCGTTCAGGGTGCCTCGACTTAAGCGCCACCGCCAGCATCAAAGCCCGCTCCGCTCCGTCGCCGCATCGGAAATTCCACACCTCGTCAGGCTGCGCCATCCGGAACGGCTCCGAATATATGGACTCAGCGCACATATCCAGAACATAGCCGACCAGCCCGGCGTCGTCCGGAAACTTTTCCGCGCTCTCAGTTATACACACCGGGTTGCGTTCACGGGCGGCGAGAAGAAATGGTTCTTCGTCATCCGCGTCTCTCATATCCCGCCATGCGTACACCGCCATACGGCAGTACTCATTCGTGCGGCGAAGACTCATAACCCTGTCTATGATCTCCTCCCGCGTCATGCCAGGCTCAATTCCAAGAGGGACGCCCGAAGGTACAAACTCCTTCTCCGCCGCGGACGGCAGCCGCGGACGCGTGCGGCAGAACGAGATCAGATCCGCCATCATTTCGCGCACATCCACGCACGGACACGCAAAACGCTCCACAAAGCGCTTCACATCATCCCCCGAAGCCACATCCACCGGATGCTCACGCAGATACTCTTCGATATCGTCAAGAACCAGAGCTTCGGAGCACGGCTCCGTTACAAATTCGCCCTGTTCCACACAAGCCAGAAGTTTGTTCCGCGTTTCGTCCGTAACCTTGTAGGAAACGTCTGCTTCGTATGCAAACGCCCTTTCCAACTCAAGGAACATCCTGCGTCCTCCCACGCTGGCGCGGACGTAAAAACAGCGCCTCGCCTTCGGCGACTGCCGCAGAAAGTTTCCGAGCAATTCCGGAGTAAGCTCGGAAAACAGATATGACTCCAACTTCTCCGAAAATCCGCGGTACACTTCCCTGTCTATCGTCGCCTCGCTGTACACGGTATGTATCCATCCCGTCTCATGCGTCACAAAAGTTATTTTTTCATGCTCGATCGCGCGTCTGGCCTGTGCGGAGAGTTCCGTGCCGTTGCACCACATTTTCTTCGTCACAATGCGGCGGTTGTTGGTAATTATGCCATCGTCCACATCGATGAAATTCTGCGAATGAAGCGGCGTTGCCATCAGATAAATTCTGGAAAGCGGCACGCCGAGCACTATAAAAAGCGCCGCTGCGTACAGCGCCGCCAGAGAAACGCACTCCCCTGCGCCGCACTCGTACCCGTCGCGCCTGACGAAAGCGGTCATGGCTTCGACCGTCTCGGTCTTCCAGTACGGAATGACGGAAGAATCGTATTTATCCAGCCCGAAATGACGCCTTATGTCTATATCAAAGTAGTATTTGTCCCCTTCGTACCCGAAAAGCGCATTCGACTGTGCAAGCGTCTGCCTGTCGATAAAACCGCTGAATCTGCCGATCTCGCGCTCCTGAGTCGTCAGCCCCCACGTATCCAGATCGAGGTTGAACGTGTAGCGGTCCATGATATACTGCTTCAGCCTGTTTATGCGCGCCGTCATCCCCTTCTTCTGCATACCGGCGAACCACGGATCGTCCCTCCATTTCCAAATCTCGGGCGACATGATGTTTGCGAGGACAAGGCTGAAAATAAGGTCCGGAAAAATAAACATCTCCATATCGGACAGCGTCACAGCCGACGATTTTTTCTGCAAATCCCTAACCGGATCGGAATCTGCACGGACAACCGGCGAAACAGTTCTCATTAAGCCCCCTATTATTCTCCCGGCGCTCTGATGCGTCCGATAGCCGCCACTACCTCAGACGGCGTGGTCATAAAACTCCTGAGTTTACCGGCGGCGTCCTCGTCCATCGAAGAATATCCATCGGACTCCAGCGCAATGCGCCTGAGTTCATCGGATGCGACGCCGCCGCTGTGTATCGCCGCAGCGATGCGCCCGTCGCACGGCATAAACTCGAATATGCCGATGCGTCCCGCATAACCTTCCCTGCAGTTCCGGCAGCCGTTCGGCTTTGCCACCTCGCGGCAATGTGCAGACTCTGCCACAGCCATCTCTGCGCGGGAAAGCTGCTCCGCGTCGGCGGCGGAGATCTTCCCGAAACATTCCGGACAGACCTTTCTCACGAGCCTCTGCGCCAGCACGCCCCGCAGGCAGGAAGCCAGCAGGTACGGTTCTATCCCCATGTCCGTCAGCCGCATCACCGCCGACGGCGCATCGTTCGTATGAAGAGTGGTAAACACCAGATGCCCGGTCAGAGACGCCCTGACGGCTATTTCGGCGGTCTCCGCATCCCTCGTCTCGCCAACGAGGACAATGTCCGGATCCTGCCGCAGAATGTGGGGCAGGCCGCTCACAAAAGTGAGTCCGATTTTCGGCTTCACCTGTATCTGCCCTATCTCCGGCAGCCTGTATTCTATCGGGTCTTCAATTGTGAGGATGTTCCTGTGAACGGCATCCATGGACCCGAGAGCCGAATACAGCGTCGTGGTCTTGCCGGAACCTGTTGGGCCGGAAACGATGATTATCCCATTCGGACATTCCAGCGCCCGGGAGAAGTTACTCAGCACTTTGTCCGGCATACCGAGCGAACCGAGAGGCAGAAGCGACCGATCCCTGTTCAAAAGCCTCAGCACCGCTCTTTCTCCTTCGGCGACAGGCACCGTGGAAACCCTTATGTCGACTATTCTGCCGCCGACAGACACCTGCGCCATGCCGTCCTGAGGAAGCCGTTTTTCGGCTATATCCATGGAGGCCATTACCTTAATGCGTGAAATAATCGGCCCAGCGTACGCGGGCGGCGGCGAAGGCTGTTCGCGCATTATGCCGTCCAGCCGGAATCTTATGCGCATCCGCCCGCCTGCAGAAGGCTCGAAATGTATATCAGAGGCGTCCTTCCTCACCGCGTCAAGAATTACGTTGTTGAGGAACTGCGTCACGGGCTGAGACTCCCTGTCCACAAGCAGATCCGGCGTTTCCGCTTTCACAAACGCATCCGAAGCCGGATCCCCTGTCACGGCGGCTTCCGATGCCGGATGCTCCTCTCCGGCAAAATTCTTCCCCTCGTAATACGCCCGTTCGATGGCCTCGTCTATCACGCCGGGCTCCGCAAAAGCCGGCTGAAGATCGAACCCGGAAACAATTGACGCGTGCTGCAGAGAATCCATGCCGGCCACTCCCGGCATGAGCAGATAACTTATCCCGCCGCTGGTTATGGGCAGTACATGCCTGTCTCTCACCCAGGTAACCGGCAGAGATGCAATAAGCTCAGGATTCACGCAGTCAGCCGTTACTTCCCGAAAATACTTCACACCGAATTCAATCGCAGCATTTTCCAGTTCAGAAGCCATATTCCCCCCAAGGGACCCGACACAGCAGCATCTCATCCGCACGCGCAGACCCACTCTGCAGACCCGTGCCATGGGCGCAGACCCGTGCCCGGTACAATCCCCGTCCAATGAAATAAACCGATTCGTTAGTTTATCATCAACATAGCTGCAAGTAAAGGCAACCCTCGACACCGCAGTTGTTCATAGTTATGGACACCGTACCAAAAATAGGGAAAACCCCATTGGTCAAATTCAAGGACACCGAACCAGGGATTTCTCTGTATCATGAAAGGGTATGAAAACCATGGCTAATCGAACTTTCTCGGAAATCC
>CASEAR010000067.1 GCA_949285835.1 uncultured Verrucomicrobiota bacterium
GGATTTCCGAGAAAGTTCGATTAGCCATGGTTTTCATACCCTTTCATGATACAGAGAAATCCCTGGTTCGGTGTCCTTGAATTTGACCAATGGGGTTTTCCCTATTTTTGGTACGGTGTCCATAACTATGAACAACTGCGGACGGGAGCTCGAATATTGACGCGGGGTTGTGGTGCTGATAAAATCGCGGGACAATGCTCACCGGATGTGTGTGTGCCGGTGGTGCGGCGTGTGCGCATGGAAGTGGGGCTTGATGTTGCAGATTGCGGGGAGTCATATGGTTGCAAAATTTCTTAAAATGTCGCTTGTCTTATGTGCAGTCCTGAGGGCGGTAGCCGTTTGCGGCGCTGCTCCGGCGAATATGGCGCCCGGAAATATTCTGAGGACGATTGCGGACTCCAGCGGCGATGTGCATGCGGTCAAGGTAGGCGGTGAAACGCGGCTTTGCGTACAGTCTTCGAAGAAGACGGTGCACAGGGCGGATTTCAAGGCGTGGGCGCCTCTGAAAGGCACGGTGTCCAAAGGGGATCTGATTGTCGTCACGTTCGGTATCCGCGGCAAAGCGGCATTTGGAGATGCGGCTGCGGCCGTGGAAATAGGAAGCTGGACCCCGGCCGGCAGCGGGGACGTGGTGCTGAGCGAGGAGGTTCAGGCTCCTGAGCGATGGAAGATGGTGCGCTATGCAGAGCCTGCGCCATCGGATTTCTCCGACGGGGGCTTGAGAATTGTATTTTCCCTCGGTCTTGAAAGGCAGTCTGTTGAAATCCGCGACCTCACGGTTTTGAATTTCGGCAGTCTGGAAATCGGCGAACTGCCGGCGATGCCGGAGCTGAAGGATGTCGCAAAATACGAGTACGAGCTGTCGGTTCCGACGGCAGAGGCGTTGAGGGAGCTCCCGGAACTTACGGAAGGGCAGATCGCAAAACGCCGTTTTGTCATGCTGGTTTTTGAGGGTGTTTCGTACGGCGGCAGCGGGCGCTTCCCGAATGCACGCGAGTCCTTTGTCGGGTATCTGTCCGCCAACGAAATTCCGGCTGCTTTCTGCGTAAACGGGAAGGATATTGCGGAAGCGGGGACAGATTTGGCGGACAGGATAAGGCGAAACGCATACCAGAACGGCGGATTGTTTGAATTCTGCCACCATGGGTGGAGCGGAGTTTCGCCTGTGGAATACGGCGGACGGAAGTACAATTCGGAATACGAAGTCCCTGATGTAAGATACCAGCGTGAGATATTCGAGAAAACGCAGAAGGCTTTTCGCGAAAAGACAGGACTGCCGCTGCGGACGTTCTGTCCGTCCTCCGGAAGCTGGACGGAGTCAACGCTGGAAGTTGTCGGCCGGAGCCCTGAGATCGTGTGCTGGGTTTATGGTAATTCCAAGACTTCCGGCGGGAAGCTTGTTCTCGGGCATACGGTGGATCTGGAGAGTAAGCCCGGTAAAGTGGACTACAACGACTTTGTAAGCAGCTATGAACTGCATCGGAATGACGATTTTATGGTGCTGAGCGGGAGTCCGCTCAGGTGGAACGAGGCGTCCTTTGGAGCGTTTAGAAACATAATTGATACGCTGTCGGACGACGGGTGGATTTTTTCAACGCCGTCGCAGTTCGCCGATTCCGTGTCCGAACCGGAGTCGAAGGGCGGTGGTATGTTTCCTTTTGTGATGGGCGGCTCCGGGCCGAACAGAGGCGCCGCCGACGTATCGTGGCTGAATGCATCGCCCATTGACGAAGGCGCGCGGATACGCGCAGAAGACGGGCATTTTGTAACCGCGAACGGGAAACGGGTTCGTTTCATGGCGACGAACTTTACATTTTCCAGCGTGTTCCCGGAGAAGGATGACGCAGTGTCGCTTGCTGCAAGACTGGCATCCATGGGTATCAATTGCGTGAGAATGCATCACTTCGACAGGTTCGCCGCACCGTCCGGCATATGGAAAAAGGGTGGAGAGAAACTCAACGAGTTTGATCCGGAGCAGCTTGACAAGCTGGACTTCTTTGTTTCGGAGTTGAAGAAGAACGGCATTTACGTCGACCTTAACCTGCATGTGTCGAGAAACTATTGGGAGGGCGCGGTTTTTAACGATGGTTTGTCCGATGCTTCGCGTCAGAAAGCGATGCCGAAATACGGCAAGGGGCTGGATAAGCTCAACCGTCAGATGATTGATATGCAGAAGGATTATGCTCGGAGGCTTCTGACGCATGTGAATCCGTATACGGGCATGTCCTACGCCTCTGATCCCTGTGTTGCGATCGTGGAGTTCAACAATGAAAACACGGTTTTCGACCTCAAGGTGCGCCAGCTGCCGGAATATTACATGAACGATATTGTTTCGTTGTGGAACAAGTGGCTTTCCGAGCGCTACTCCGGGACGGAGGCTCTGCGTAAGGCGTGGGGGGCAGCGGAGCCTCTCGGAGAGGAGCTTATAACAGCCAGACCGGAAGCGGAGGGCGCGCAGTTTGTTCAGATTTCTTCCGACAGTCCGGACAGCGTAAGTGCAAAGCTCGTTTCGCAGCCGACGCACTCGTGGAATGCGCAGGTACAGTGGCGTGATTTGTCCCTGGAAAACGGCAGCCTTTACACGCTGTCGTTTGAAGCTCGCTCAGATGTGGACAGAAAAGTGAGGAGTTCCCTGCGCAGGCAGGTGGAAGATTGGAGAGTGTGCGGATATTCAGACACAATTTCAGTCGATCCCGTATGGAAGCGGTTCGAGATGGTTTTTGTGGCAGAGAACTCGACAAAAGGGCAGACGCGTCTGGACTTCGTGTTGGGGGGGACGCCTCTGGGGCTGTTTGAGATCAGGAATCTGTCCCTTCGCCGCGGCGGAATTCGCGGATTGCACGAAGGCGAGTCGCTAGAGGACGGCACTGTGGGCCTGAGCGGGAATTTCGCGGGGCACCTTTCCAGACGCGGGGAGGACTGGTACCGTTTTCTGGCTGAATCCGAGCGGGCGTATGCAGACGAAATGAGGAGCCTGATCCGCGGAGAACTGAAATGCGAGGCCATGCTTATCGATTCGCAAGCGAGTTACGGCGGAATGTCCGGCGTCTTCCGCGAGTGCGGGAGCGATTTCATAGACATGCACCGCTACTGGCAGCATCCGCGTTTTCCGGGCAAGGGGTGGGATATGGGAGACTGGATAATAGCAAACACATCAATGGCGGCATCTCCGAAAGATGGCGCCAATCTGGGATTCCTGGCCAGAATGAGGGTTGCCGGCAAGCCGTTTACCGTTTCGGAGTACGACCATCCTGCGCCCAACCTTTATGCGGCGGAGATGTTCCCGATGATAAGCACATACGCATCCGTGCAGGATTGGGACGGCATCTTCCAGTTCGATTGGGGAGGCCCGGGGGTGGACGCCGGGTATGTAAATTCATTCTTCTCAATGCAGAATCATCCTGCCAAGCTGGCGTTCCTGCCGGGGGCGGCGGTTTTGTTCCGGATGGGCTGCATTGAACCCGCAGCCGGATTTGCGCGGCTGATCGTCCCTTCGGGAGACATGGACGCCTTTGCCGCCGGGCACAACAGCGTCGCGGGTGTGTGGGAAGCGGCGGGGCTGGAATCGCAGGACTGCCTGGGGCGGAGGCTTGAGATATCGTTCGATGCGGGGGCCGGCGGCCCTTCGCTTGTCCGCGGCGGCGAAGCCGGGAACGTTATACGCTGGCAGGTGGGGGAACCTTATTGCGCCGATGGCGAATTCGCAAAGGCTCTCGCGGGGAAATGCGGAGGGCGCACATTTGATCTCGACGGTGTGAAGCTGACTTTTCGCGAAACATCCCCTGAGTTTTCCTCGGTGCTGCTCGTGGCTATGGACGGCAGGCGGATTTCGGATTCCGGACGGCTGCTGCTGACGGCGGCGTCGGAGGTAGAGAATACCGATATGGAATGGAATTCTTCCCGCACGAGCGTAGGGAGGAAATGGGGGCGTTCGCCGACGATATGCAGGGGCGTCGCCGCCGGAATTGCGCTGAAGACGCAAAGAACCGATCTCAAGGTGTATGCCCTTGACGGGAAAGGCGGCAGGAAGGCGGAAGTGGAAAGCAAGATCGGGGACGGCATGATTGCTTTTGATGCCGATCCTTCGTACGAAACGCTGTGGTACGAAATCTCCGCAGTGGAAAAATAAGAACTAAGCGACCATTTTGCCGGTGCGCGGATGATGGCGCGGGCACATGCCATGGCCGCGCAGCGTCTCGGGGAGGGCGCAGTTTGTCAAATAGAAAAGACACCGTAGCATTCAGAGACCGTTTCCTATTGTTCAT
>CASEAR010000068.1 GCA_949285835.1 uncultured Verrucomicrobiota bacterium
GGATTTCCGAGAAAGTTCGATTAGCCATGGTTTTCATACCCTTTCATGATACAGAGAAATCCCTGGTTCGGTGTCCTTGAATTTGACCAATGGGGTTTTCCCTATTTTTGGTACGGTGTCCATAACTATGAACAACTGCGAGGGCACTTTAAGTTTGTTGTTCGGGGCGGTAGTGTGCTAGTATCAGACGCATGGCAACGAAGAGCTCATACACTTTCAATTTGACCGGGGAACAGTCACAAAAGCTTGTTTCCATTCTTTCCGCCGGCAACTATCTGCCGGTGGAGGTTCCGTATACTGTGATTGCGGTCAAGGCTCCGTCCTGGAATTGCACGGTGAACGTTTATACGTCCGGGAAATGCCTTGTTCAGGGGCGCGGGGCGGAGGATTTCGTCGCGAACGTAATGGAACCGGAAGTGCTTGGCTGCTTTACGGTCGGGTACGAGGATATTGCCTCCCCGGAGCAGTGGGAGCCGCACATGGGCGTGGACGAGAGCGGGAAGGGCGACTTTTTCGGGCCGCTTGTAATCGCGGCGGCGTATACCGACCGCAACACGGCAAAGCTGCTCAAGGATATCGGAGTGCGCGACAGCAAGGCGATTTCCAGTGACGCTCAGGCGCTCAAGATTGCCGCCCGGATACGCGGGATACTCGGTCCGCTGCGGTACAGCGTGGTATGCATCGGCAACCCGGCGTACAATAGACTTTATGCGAAGATAAGAAGCGTCAACAGGCTGCTTTCATGGGGGCATGCCAGGTGCATTGAGAACGTGCTGTCCACCATTCCGTCATGTCCGAAGGCCGTCTCCGACCAGTTCGGGGACAAAGAGACATTGCAGCGGGCGCTGATGAGCCGCGGGAAGGCTGTGGAGCTTGTCCAGCGGCACCGTGCGGAGTCGGACATTGCCGTGGCGGCCGCCTCAATCCTTGCGAGGGAAGGTTTTCTGGCAAGCCTTTCGAAGCTTCAGTCCGAATTCGGCGTTCCGTTTCACAAGGGTGCGTCTGCCGCTGTGGTGAACGCTGCCAGAGAGCTGGTTTCGGCACGCGGGCCGGAGGTGATGATCAGCACGGCGAAGTGTCATTTTAAAACACTTGACAAAGTGTTGGAGTCGCTCGGGCTGTCCAGGGAAAACATGTCTGAATACGGACGTGTGGCGTCACAGGATTCGAGTGCGCGCGAGTTTCACAAGGAAACGGTTCACTGAATATGTTCAAATTCCTCTCAGACTTTATTTCCGGCGGCCTGCTTGCGGCCGTGGTGGTCATGGTGCTGTGGGCGTACGTTGTTTCTTCGCTTCCCGGCAGGTCCGGGACGGATTATTTCTACAATGTGTACATCAACATAATGCGCGGGTGGGCGGAAAAGCCTGTCGGCAGAATAATGTCGCTTTTTCAGGGAAGGCTTGGAGCTTCCGGGGCTGCGGCTCTGGTGATCGCGGCCGTGCTGATTCTTCAGACGCTGATTTCTGGCGCGGGAAGCGCCGGGCAGAGGATATCATTCGGAGGCGTGCACTATCTGAAATGCGGGAAAGACGTTTTTCTGCTGAATTCGTTTGTTTTTGCATCGGCTTCTGTTATTCTGTACTGGGCGCAGATTTCTCTGCTGGCCATTTGGCTGCGCCGGCGTCTGGTCAGCAGCGGAAGGGATACGGTTAACTTGTTTTCCGCACTATCGTGGCCGGCATCGGGGTTTTCGGAGACCAGAGCTGCTTTTCTGTCCGTCCTTGCCGTTGTCCTGTCCGTGACCGCTGCGTATACGTCTTCCGGCATGGGTTTTGTTCTTGGGGAGTGGTTTGCCTACATTCTGCTTGCATTCGTTGATGTTCTGGAAATCGTGTCCAACATGCTGCTGTGTGCGGTTGTGTTTTCGGTCTTCGCAGTTTTTTCAGGTTGCATCTCCGCCGGAGGTATGGCTTCTTCCTTTGCGGATGCTTTGACGGCATCGTTTATGAAAACCAGATTCAGATTCGGTTTTTTTGACTTTACGCCTGTTATACTGCTTTTCCTGCTGGGTTTTGTCCATGATATATTGGTAAGAATCATCGCCTGACCGCAGCGCTTCAGGATTCGATTTGCATCATGAAACTGTCCGACGCGCCGGATGCCGCCATGTGCAAATGCAGTCGCGTGCCGCCTTCGAGCGGCTTGCGCCGGGTGTGTTTCATATCTGGCAGAGGAAGAACATCCCAAAAGTCCGTTTTCAAAACTGGCTCCATTCCGGATTCTGTCGCCTATTGGATAAAAGTTTGAAATGCAGGTTCAGTCTGGTAGCATAGTGCGTGTCTTGTTTGTGGGGCCTTGTCCGGTTGGCGCATGTGTACACGGTTCTTGAAATGTAAGGCGATTCCAAAGGAGTAAGATGAACATTGTAATTCCTCACGAGGTTGTCAGGCTGCTGATCGTTCTCGGCGTTATTCTGTTCTTTTCCGTCCTGTTCAAACAGCCGTCGGTCAAAGGGGCTCTCGGTGAGTTCCTTGTGTCCTGCTTCCTGAATTTGGGGCTGGATAAAGACAAGTACAAAATATTGAACAACGTCGTGGTCCCTGACGGAAACGGGGGAACAACGCAGATAGACCACATAGTGGTCTCAGTTTTCGGGATTTTTGTCATAGAGACCAAGAATATGAGGGGATGGATTTTCGGGGATCGGAATTCGGAAAAATGGATGCAGCAGATATTCCGTACTAAGAACAGATTTCAAAATCCATTCCGTCAGAACTACAAGCATATCGTGTGTCTGGCGGAGATACTGGGAATGCCGAGGGAAATTTTTACGCATGTCATAGTGTTTGTCGGCGGGAGCAGCATCAGGACGCGGGATCAACTGCCGGAGTCGTTGGTTTCCGGGGGATTTGAACTGCTTGCGTTTATAAGGGGTTTCAAGGAGAAGCGGTTTACTGAAGAGGACGCCGGCAATTTGTATGAATCCGTACGCGTTTTGATGCTTGAAAAAACATACAGGAACAAACAGAGGCATGTCGCCTATGTAAAAAGCATCGTTGCGGAAAAAGAGGCCACGGCCCGGACGCCCTCCGGCCCCGTACAGCAGGAGTCCGGCGCCGCGGAATCTTCAGAAGTCTTGAAATGCCCGGTTTGCGGGGCTGATATGATCAGGAGACAGGTAAAAAAAGGGAAAAACGCGGGTGGATTCATATGGGGCTGCTCCAGATTTCCAAAATGCCGCGGAGTGGTAAAAGACGTAGATTCCGGCGTCTGAGCGGTCCGGTATGACCGCTTTGTCCTGAATGCGGCGAACTTGGATGAACCGGAACGGCGGCGTGCCAGCTAAAAGAAAAAAATATTTTTTTATTTTTTTTCTGGACAATATTCCCTTTAAAGCGTAACCTGTCCGTAATTTTTCCAAATCCACAGGGGAGAAACACCGAAATGAAGGTGCGTAGTTCAGTAAAGAGAGTGTGCGAGCGGTGCAAAGTTGTCCGCCGCCGTGGAATAGTGCGGGTTATCTGCACGAATCCGCGTCACAAACAGAGGCAGGGGTAAGGAGTAGACCGTCATGCCGAGACTAATGGGTATAGACATTCCGGATCGCAAGCGGATAGAGTATTCGCTTCGCTACATTTACGGTATCGGACCGACGAGGGCCAAGATGATACTGGAGAAGGCGGGGATTGATCCTGGCAAGCGTGCGAATACGCTTACTGCGGAGGAGATTCGTGCCATTATCGCCGTTATACAGGAGAATTTCCATGTTGAGGGGGATTTGCGCCGTGAAGTATCACAGAACATACGCCGGCTGATAAGCATCGGCAGTTATCGCGGCACCCGTCACCGCAAGGGGCTTCCGGTCCGCGGACAGCGCACGAAGACAAATGCCCGCACGAGGAAAGGCGGCAAGCACACCGTCGGAGCGGTTCGCGACAAGGCGGCGCGTAACGCCATGAAGGCGGCAAAGTAACTTTTTCCGGGAAATTGAAATGTCTGAAGAAGTAGTAAACGAAGAGAAAAAAGAGGCGGCCGCCGACGCGCACAGCGAAGCGATGGCCATAGTTATGGGAGACGACGCCGCCCCCGCCGCCGCTGCGGCGACAGACGCCAAAGCGAAGAAGCGCACGAAGACTATTCCTGCGGGAATCGCCCACATCACAGCGTCTTTCAACAACACGCAATGCTGCATAAGCGATATCCGCGGTAATGTAATTGCGTGGAGTTCTGCCGGTAAGGCAGGGTTCAAGGGGTCTCGTAAGTCGACGGCATTTGCCGGAACGATGGTGGCGCAGGAGTGCGCGCGCGTCGCGATCGGCAAAGGGATGCACGAGGTTGAGGTGCGCGTGCAGGGAGCCGGAGCAGGGCGTGAGTCCGCTGTCCGCGCGATAGCCACTTCCGGCATGACGATTTCTGTTATTAAAGACATTACGCCGATTCCGCATAACGGGTGTCGTCAGCGCAAGAGAAGGAGAGTCTGACAATGGCCAGGTATATTGGACCGAAAACAAAGATTTCACGCCGTTTTGGCGAGCCTATCTACGGGCCGGACAAAGTTCTGGACCGCCGCAATTTCCCTCCGGGGCAGCACGGACCGAAACGCCGGCGCAAGCTCACCGAGTATGGGATGCAGCTTCGTGAAAAGCAAAAGGCCAAGTACATATATGGGATGCTCGAGAAGCAGTTCCATCTGTTCTTCGAGCGTGCACGCAACAAGCATGGCAATACCGGAGAGATTCTGCTTCAGATGTGCGAATCTCGGCTTGACAATGTGGTTTTCCGCCTTGGCATTGCGCCCACGAGGGCGGCGGCACGTCAGCTTGTGTCTCACCGTCACATAGTTGTTGATGGTGATGTCGTCCATACCCCGTCCTTCATAGTGAAGGCCGGCATGAAGGTAGGTGTGCGCGCCAGAGAGAAGGAGCGCGCCATGACCGCGATAAGGGACTCGATCGCCAATCCCCGCTCAGGTTCCTATGACTGGCTGGAGTGGGATGCCGAGAACATGACGGGAACGTTCGTCCGTGTTCCCTCCCGCGAGGAGATACCGGAAAACATCGACGAGCAGACGATCGTTGAATTGTTCTCGCGTTAATCCGAACTCTCAAGTTCTGCGTAATTACGGGCTCCGGCCGTTTCTGCGGCCGGAATCCGCAAGTGAAAGGATGGCTTAAATGCCTATCAGGAACAACAGATTCACAATGCCGACTCATGTCGCCAAGGTAGAAGGCGAAGGGATTTCGAAGCAGAATTTCGGCAGGTATGTTGCCGAACCGTTCGAGATCGGTTATGCCCGTACGATCGGCAATTCCCTGCGCAGGGTTCTTCTTTCATCCATTGAAGGCGCGGCAATATCGGCCGTACGCATTCAGGGGGCTGATCACGAGTTTTGTTCGCTTCCGGGCGTTGTCGAGGATGTGACTTCGATAGTTCTTTCCTTAAAGAAAGTCCTTGTCAAGCCGTATGTCCGTACACCGCCGTGCGTGAGCATCAAACGCAAGGGCCCGTGCGAGATAACGGCTGGGGATCTTGCCGTGGAAAACAGTGTGCAGATTCTCAATCCGCATCATCATATTGCGACCGTAGGAGAGGGCGCTACCTTTGAAATGGATGTTTTCCTCTCGATCGGACGCGGGTTCTGTCCTGCGGAATGGGGCTACGATGAAGATGGCAAAGAGAAGGCGCAGCAGATTGGCGTCATTCCTATCGACAGGATATACTCCCCGGTATCGCGTGTGAACTTTGAAGTTCAGAATACGCGTGTAGGCCAGCATACGGACTACGAGAAGCTTATTCTGGAGATTACGACGGACGGACGTATTGATCCGGACGACGCTCTGGTTACAGCGGCGGTTCTTATGAGACATCATATGGACATCTTTGTTGACTTCAACAAAGGCGCTGTCGAAGATACAGATCTGGAAAATGTGGAAGAGAGTTCGGACGACGATCTCGTCAAGAAGCTCAACATGAGCGTGAACGAGATCGAGCTGAGCGTGAGAGCCGCCAACTGCCTGAACAACGCCAACATCACAACCGTCGGCGAGCTTACACAGAAAACGGAAGCTGATATGCTTCGCTATCGTAATTTCGGTAAAAAATCTCTTACGGAGATTAAGGAGAAGCTGGAAGAGATGGGTCTTTGCCTTGGATACAAGTTTGATCCGGCACTTCTTCAAAAGAAAGACTGAGATGTTGTTTCAGTCAAAAGGAAGACAATTACATGCGTCATAGAAAACAGAATACGAAGTTTGGAAGGTCAACCTCACACAGGGCGGCGCTTGTTTCCATGCTGGTGGTTGGGCTGATAAAGACGAAGTCTATCAAAACAACGCTCCCGAAGGCGAAGGTGGCGCGTCAGATGGCCGAAAAAATGGTTACTCTGGCCAGAAAGAATACTGTTGCCGCACGCCGTCTTGCATCGGCGCGTCTGCACGATGAGGAAGCCGTCAAGATTCTTTTTGACGACATTACCAAGGTCGTTGAAGGGCGTCCGTGCGGGTTCACTCGAATCTCCAAGCTGGGCAAGCGTCAGAGCGATGGTTCGGAAATGTGCGTTCTTTCATGGGTGATGGAGCGCTACGGGGCCGAGCCTGCAGCGGACGCTCCAAAGGCGGAGGATGCGTCCGCACCTGCTGAGGCAGGGGCGTAACGCCGCTAAGTGGAGCGGTGAGGGGGCGTCTGCGAATGCGGACGTCCCCTTTGTGTTTTCTCCGGATGCAGTCATCTCGTGGGGCTTCGGTTACGGGGGAGGGGGCCAATGGTTGTTCTTTTTGAACGCGGCAGCTTCGCGCTGGCTGTGCCGTTGCTCTCGCCGGGGTTAGAATTTCTGAAGAAATCCGAATAGCGAAGACTCTCTGATGGTCAGGCGCACGGGGTGGAGGGCGCCTGTTGCCGGTGGATTCGGTGTTTTTTTTGGGTGTTTCGTGAATGCGGGATTTGGCAGAGAGCACGTCTGCGGCGCTTCCCAGCAGACTGGGGCGTTGGCGGATCGTGCCGGGCGTTCGCTGCTCTTCTGCGGAGAAGTCACGTGCTTTCGGGTGCGGGACATAGGCTAATTCTTGCCGTAAGCGAAGCTCTGCGGGTCGCTGAGGAAGTCTGTCCGGCCGCGGACTTTGTCCGAGCGGCGCAGAGAATGAATGCGTGCTGCGGGTATGCGCTTTGCCGCCGGTTGCGCCGGATATCCCGACGTGTGGAGGCTCTGCCGCGGCATGCGCATGCGTAGAATGCGCTTCGGAGGTGAGTGACGGTGAAATCCGCGAAGTACAATTTTGTGATGAAGGAATTCGACGGAAACGCGGAGGTTCCGCCGGATTTGCGGCGCAGCGTTCCTTCTGTCCGTGTGATACCGGACGGGATAGAATTCTCGGACGCCGGCGGGATCGACCTTGCCGCTACACTTGATTGCGGACAAGCGTTCAGGTGGTCCGCATGGCCTGACGGCGTGTTCAGAGGCGTGGTGCACGGAGCTCTGCGCGGGGTGTCGCTGGACGGATGTGCCCTGAGAATTTATGGAGCCACGGTCGCGGAAGCCGGATTTTGGGCTGAGTATTTTGCTTTGGATGCCGACTATGACGCAATTCACAGGCTGCTGAGCAGGGACAGCACATTGAGGCAATGCGTGGATTTCTGCCCCGGGATCAGGGTGCTGCGTCAGGATTTTTTTGAGACGCTCGTTACGTTCATAATAAGCTCGCAGAACAACATCCCTAGAATTCGAGGCATTGTGGAGCGACTTTGCGGTGCGTACGGGAAAAAGGCAGGCTGCCTGCCGGATGGGGCAGCGGTTTTTTCCTTTCCGGAGGCTGGCGTTCTAGCCGGGCTTGCAGTGGAAGATTTGGCGTGTTTGCGGGCTGGCTTTCGCGCTCCGTGGATCATTGACGCGGCGCGAAAGGTTGTTTCTGGCGATGTTTCAGAAGAAAATCTGACCGGGCTGTGCGACAGTGAACTGCGGAAAAGGCTGATGTCGGTATGCGGCGTGGGCAGAAAAGTGGCGGACTGCACCGCGCTGTTCGGTCTGGGGCGGTTTGCGGCTTTCCCTGTGGACGTATGGATGGGGAGAGCCATGGAGCGCATGTTCCCGCAGGGACTTCCTGACGATGTGCTTCCCGTCGCGGGGATTGCGCAGCAGTATATTTTTAACTTTGCGCGGTGCTGCGGCGAGTTCTGAGCAGTATACGGATGCGGATTGCGTTTTGCCGGTGTACTCCGCATAATCCGTGCTCTGCTGGTTCGGAGCGTATTACCGTCCGGGGCGCCTGACGGGGGGATATGATGTCTGGCAGAAGAGCTCGGTGTGGGAGGATGGCGTGCTGACCGCCGATCTTGTGATCTCCGGGGAGGAGGGGGAATCGACCACTCTGATCGCTGTCATGAATGCCGAATCTGCGGAATATGCCGGCCGGAGTTATCCGATTCGCCGGCGGGAGAGCGGCGCAGTGGAGGTGGATCTGCCGAAGCACTCTTCAGGGCGTCTTGTCCT
>CASEAR010000069.1 GCA_949285835.1 uncultured Verrucomicrobiota bacterium
AGAGCATGGAGATTATACTCTTGGAGCGTGGCAGGTACATTTCATACGCAAACTGCGGTTTGCCGTATCATCTTGGAGAGGTTATACCGAACAGGGACTCGCTTTTTGTAATGAAGGAAAGCAAATTCAAAAGCTGGTTCAATGTGGATGTGCGTACCGAAAACGAAGCCGTATCTATTGACCGCGTCAATAGAACCGTCAGAGTCAGAAAGGCCGATGGAGAAGAGTATACGGAAAAGTATGACAAGCTGCTTCTCGCCACGGGAGCCAGACCTGCGGATCTGGCGATCCCGGGGATAAAAGATCCCAGAATACATTCGCTCTGGACTGTGCCGGATATGGACAGCCTGTCCGAGCTCGTTCATAAAGGGGCAAAACGAGCGGTGGTCGTAGGCGGAGGCTTTGTAGGGCTTGAGGCGGCGGAAAACCTGAAAGGCCTTGGAATCGAAGTGACAGTGCTTCAGCACTCTACGCATGTCCTTCCGTCGCTGGATCGCGAGATGGCTTATATTTTGTCGGAAGAACTTGCCTCGTCAGGGGTCGACGTACGTCTGAATTCCGAGGTGAAGTCTTTTTCCTCCAGAGGACAGGAGCTGTTGGCCGTGCTTTCGGACGGAACGGAAATTTCGACTGATTTGGTGGTGATGAGTGTCGGCGTGAAGCCGAATTCTGAGCTTGCATCATCCGCTGGGCTTGAGATTGGCCCTCGCGGGCACATCATTGTTGACGAATATTTGCGAACTTCTGATGCCGATATATATGCCGCTGGCGATGTCGTGGAGGTGGTGGACATGGTGGCCGGTATCAAAACGGCAATACCCCTTGCCGGACCGGCAAACAAGCAGGGCCGGATTGCCGCAGACAATATTTGCGGCGGCGCGTCGAAATATTCTGGAAGCTATGGTTCCTCTGTAATCAAAATCGGGGGACTCACCGCGGCTTCCACGGGGCTTACAGAGGCTCGTGTGAAGCAGCTGGGGTTGAAATATCACAGGGTATATTCCCATCCGGTTTCAAACGCCTCGTATTATCCGGGTGGTGCGCAATTGCACATGAAGCTGCTTTTTGGGGAGGATGGGGTAATTTTGGGTGCGCAGATTGTAGGCAGGAAGGGAGTGGACAAGCGTTTGGATGTAATCGGTACCGCTATGCAGTCCGGGCTCAGGGCGCCGGATCTTGCGAGGCTGGAGCTTGCATATGCGCCGCCATACAGTTCTGCGAAAGATCCAGTGAACTTCCTCGGGATGATATCGGAGAACATTTTGTCCGGGAAAACGGATCCTGCGTACGCGGACTCAATCCCGGATGATGCTGTTGTTGTGGATGTGCGGGAACCGGCAGAAAGGGAGCTTGGTTTTATTCCGGGATCGATAAATATCCCGTTGGGACAACTCAGAGCGCGCTGCGGTGAACTTGATAAGTCGAAGGAGATTATAGCATCCTGTCAAGTCGGTTTGCGGGGATACCTTGCTGAACGAATACTTAAGCAGCTTGGGTACAGAGCGCACAATTTGTCTGGCGGATATCTTACATGGAAGTATATGAATTCTGAGGTGCAGCTGCCGGTGCGTCCCGTCAAACATGAGAATGCGGAAAACGCACAGACAATGCCTGCGGCGGCGCATTCGGTGGATGTTCGTGCATTGGCCTGTCCCGGGCCAGTTGTGAGGATTAAATCAGAAATGGAAAGTCTGAAGTCCGGAGAAAGGTTGAAGGTTACGGCCGCTGAATCTTTTGGACCGGATCTTGAGGCGTGGGCCAGATCTTCCGGCAATGTTATTGAGAATATTGAGGTGCTCGAGGACAGACTTGAAGCGGTCGTGCGAAAAGAGGATGTTACGGGTATTGCGGCCGGTGCGCAGTCAGATTCTGCTGCGATTGTCTTGTTCAGCAACGATATGGACAAAGTGATGGCGGCATTTATAATCGCCTGCGGTATGGCGGCTGCGGGAAAGAAGACGGGCATATTCTTCACGTTCTGGGGGCTGAGCGTGCTACGGCGTAATCCAGTCCCGGAGTCAGGCGAAAAAGACGCCGTCTCGAAGGCGTTTGGATTGCTCCTTCCCAAAGGCGTTGACGGCTTGTCTCTTTCGAAATTCAATATGTTCGGTATCGGACTGAGAATTATGAAGGAAGTGATGCACAAAAAGAACACTGCGTCGCTTCATGATCTGATTCGTCAGGCTCGGGACTTGGGTGTAAAATTTGTTGCCTGTGAGATGGCCATGGATATTTTGGGAATAAGGCGTGAAGAACTCATAGACGATGTGGACGAGGTCGCGGGTGTTGCAAGTTTTGTTGCCATGGCCGGCAGTGGTAATGCTCTTTTCATTTGATACGCGATGCGTGTGATGGGTCTTGCGTCGGACATCTGTTTTGTCTGATAGCTTTTGTGCCGCAGTATGATTCAATTTTCAGAGTATACTGCGGTTCCCTTCCTGTTGTGTGCTTGCGTATGACACCGGTATGCTGACTAGAGGCGCCGCGGCAAAGTTAAGTGAAAATTAAGAGGAAAACAATGGAGGATTTTCTGCGATCACGCAAAACTCTTTCAATGAGTCTTCGCGGCCTTGCGTGATCTGTGCATCGCGCCAGCGTGTTCATGACGTGCATGCAGCAGCCTGACAGCGCTGCATACACTTCGCGTGTTTAAGCAGAGCAGTTTTGTCTTTCCCGACTGACAGAATTAAATGCAATCAGCTGTGGGTGTCTTATTGTACAGTGTCATACGATACTGGCACGAATAATGAACTTCCGAGCATAAATTACGAAAAACCGGATGCACATGGCGAAGCATAACGTCCGCTCCAGAGGCATCACAAAGGGAATAGCGAACATGCGTAAAACAAAAAGCATGCAACCAAACTGCAGTGCTGCGCAACAAACGAAACACACAAAATGGCACCCCCACGGGGAATCGAACCCCGATTTCCAGGATGAGAACCTGATGTCCTAACCGTTAGACGATAGGGGCATGTAAGTTCGTGTAGGATATCATATTCGTTTCATGCAAGTCAACAAATATTTGCTGTTAACGCGCAAAAGACGCGAAACGCGCTCCTCCGGGCGGCACGCATTTTTAGCAGAGGTACGCAAGTGCAGGCTGGCTGTTGACTTGCGGTACCTACGCAGAAAATGTAAGACAAAATTCTTGCAGTGTATATCTGCACATGCTTTATGGAAGGTTTTTGTTTCATTACATATCAGTGTCCAGTAAAAGTTTGTTCCCGGGTTGGTTCGCTTCCGGTCATATGAAAAAGCAGAGTCAAACGACAGTCCAGAGCGCATTCGGATTAATAAGCGTGTCTGATATGGCAGAAAAATGGGCATGTACTCGTGGCTTAATGACGATTACAGCACGGCGGTTGGCGGGTTTCTTTAAAAACGACGGATTATCGATTGAACTCTTGCTCAATGTGTCTTGACTTGTGATTATTATTATGTGATTATTATTATAATAAATTGCATCTAGGTTCAGGATTTCCGGGGGATTGCGGTATATCCTGTTCAGAACAAACGGGAGGCGGGTATGAATCGGCTGGTTTTTAAATTTGCGTCAGTGTGTTTTTGTTTGTTTGTTTTATTTCCTTTAGAGATATATGCGCGAGTAAAACTGGTTACGATGCCGGTGAGGGAACGAGTCGAAATAAAATTGGACAACGAGGACGCTACTTTGGTGGAGGAAGAGCGCATGGTCCCTCTCGTCGCGACTCCGCAGGGAACGGAGCCGAATCAGATAGACTTCTCGTGGGCAAACACGCAGATAGATCCGGATACGATTGTATTCAGGATATTGGAAGATGAAAATGGCAATGGCCCTGAGACGGAAGTGCTTTCTGTGAGTTATCCACCGGGAGAACCGTCTCTGGTGTGGCAGGTTGCATCGTCCGAGAGCGGTTCGGTGAGGGTGCGTATAAGCTACATAATAAGAAATCTGACTAAAGAGTTTTGTTATAGGGCAGTGGCTTCGAGTGATGAGTCTGAATTGACGTTGTACAAGTACGTGCGTATTAGAAATTTGTCTAACGAAGAATTTTTTGCAGGGGAGGAAAATGGCGCAGAGATTTCTGCAGGAACCGGAAGGGAGATGTTTCGGCCTGTCGGTCTCAATGAAACAAAAGAGCTCCTTATAGAAAAATTTGAAAAAATGCCTGTGGTTAAGAGCTATACTTGTTCTGTGGCAGAGTACGGTTATATCGACAGAGCGAAAAACAAACTTAAGGTTCCAATGCACTATGTTATAGAAAATGCGAAGGAATCGAATGCTGGAACAGGTGCGTTCCCTTCAGGCAAGGTGCGTGTTTTTGTCGAACCTGACAAAAGCAAAGGAGATTCCGGAACATCAACATTTCTCGGAGAGGATTGGGGGGCTTTTGTTCCTGTAGGTGACGAGATGCGTCTGTATCTAGGTGTGGCGCAGGACATTTCTGTAGTGCGAAAGCTGGACAGTATAGAAAAAAAGAAGATTTCTGGTAATTTGTTCGAGTACAAAGTGGTCGTAAAATACGAGATTGAGAATTTCAAAGACGAGCCGATAGATTTATCTATTCGTGAGAGACTTGCTGAACTTCGGGGTGAGGCGGGTTTTGGCAGCGCGCGTCCAGTGCACGTCACTGTACAGCCAGAAACCGATTTGGGAATGCCGGACAAAAAGAATACGTCGGCTGATATGCTTGCGTATACTGTACGGCTTCCGGAACGGGATCCGGAAAAGGGAGCGGAAAAAAAGGTATTCAAGCTTTGTCTGCTCTTCAACAATGAGTGGTAGTTGCGGTGAATTTACGGAGGCTTTTATGAAGAATACCGTATTGTTTCTGTCAGTTTTTGTTTTGTCTTTCAGTCGGGAGATTCTTTTGGGCGGTAATATTGACCTTTCTACTGTGCCGCCGAGGGATTCTGTGCAATTGACAATATACAACAGCGAAGATCTGACCCTCGTTCGAGAAATCAGGACAGTGTCGTTTAAAAAGGGGATTAATCCGCTGCAGTTTTCATGGGCGAATACCCTTATAGACCCTTCGTCCGTGGAACTGCGGTTTCTGACGCATGCCGGAGATTTGGAGGTAATGGACACGACATATCCGCATTCCCGTCCTCAGGTTCTCTATTGGAATGTGAGGAGCAACATGGAAGGAGATGCAAAAGCGGAGATAACATATTTCACGAGCGGGATAACCTGGAGTGCCGATTATGTTTTGACTTCGGGTGCAGATGAATCACTGGCAACGTTTGATGGCTATGTGCGTATAACGAACAACAGCGGAGAGGAGTATGAAAATGCTGTTGTAAGGCTTGTTGTCGGCAAAATTAATCTTGTTGAAAAAATAAGGGACATAAAGTTTGGTGCAGATGTGTATGAAAAGGAAGTCGCTAAAGATGCCTTTTTCAAGCGTGAACTGAGAAGGGCGATGGTTGCGGCAGGAGAGATAAATGCCAGTACGGACTTGGTGCTCTCTGAAGCATGTGATATTGTAAAAGACGGTCTTTCGGAGTACTTCATATTCACCGTACCGGGAACCGAGACGATACCTGCCGGGTGGTCCAAGCGTTTGCGTTCCACTCATACAAACAAGGCGAAGTTAGCGGTTGAATATCGTTATCGTCCACATGAATACGGAGATAGGCTTGTTCGGATCTATACGATCAAGAACGATAAAGATTCTGGGTTGGGAGATTCTCCCTTGCCTGATGGATTAGTACGCGCTTTTCGTGAAAAAGACGGCGGCTTGTCGTATCTGGGGTGCGAAAGCATAAAATATGTACCTATCGACGGCAATCTGGAGGTAAATACGGGAAGTTCTCCAGACATGGTTTTCAGAAGCGATAATACACATTGTTTTCGAGACAACATTGTCATGCTGCTCTCCGGTTTCTCGGTATACACGAAGATCGGGGATCCGTCTTTGGACGCTGACTCAAAGAGTTCTGTGGCCGGGTGGGACGAACATGCAGTGTACAGGAATACGATACGCAACAATTCGGGAAAACAGGCCACGGTTTCTGTTCGGATTGCCTACGATGGCGATGTTGCGTTCAAAAGCCGCATACCGGGTGTTTCTTTATACGATTTCTCGACAGTTGAGTATACAATTAACGTTCCTCCTGACGGAAAGAATTTGGAATTGTTCTTTGAGGTTATAAGAGGTTATGGACGCAATGCGGATCAATCCGGTGTGACACTTGTCAATGGAGATCCGGGCACGGCTTTTTAAGGCAAAACTTGATTTTTCGCGAATAACAAGAGTTTGTTAAGCATGTTTAACGCGGGCGGGCATGGTGCATGCCGGATACTGTGTGCGGGTTAGTGCGTAAGGCAAAAGCCGTATCCTTGCATTCCCGTGAATGGGCAGGAAAAAGATACGATTGTTTTAGTTGTGGAATCAGGCTGTCCTGAGAACGCATAGGTTCGCGTTCCGCAGTACGCCAATTGTGTATTTTACGCTTGATTTTATGTCGTTACTTTATTACCTTAGCGGTAGATTTCCAGCCGGGGGCGTTCTGGGGTTTTGTGGGTGGGAGCGAATATGGAAAAAACAGCATATGGCAAGTCGAGACCGTTGACATCGTTTTTTTCAGTCGATGATGTCTTGATTCTTACCGGTGATATTTCCCGAGAGATGCTGATAGAAAGAATGTTGGAACATCTTGGCAGGAACTATGGTTTTAACAATCTTGGACAGTACAGGGATGCCGTTTGGGCAAGGGAAGGTATGTCGGATACTGTGGTTGGAGAAGGGATAGCCCTGCCGCATGCCAGAATAGACGGTATCGACAGACCGTATGTGTGCGTATCAACGGTTACGCCAGGTGTTCTTTTCACCGAATGGAAACCGCTCGTCCGCCTCATTATTTTGGTGCTTATTCCTGAAGATACTCCTGATCTGTACTTGCAGATTCTTAAAGCGTTGTCGAAGATCCTGGTGAAACCGGACGTAGCAGCAGAAGTTGCTGGACTCGGCTCTGCAGAGGAGGTCTTGCGTTTTTTCGATAGGGGAGGACTGATCCTGCCTGATTATGTGTGTGCTGCCGATATTATGAACACGCATTTTGATTTTCTGCGTGAGAACGACAGCTTGCGCTGCGCAATAGACAACTTCACTTCAAAAAATTTGAGTGAGATTCCTGTAATTGATGCTGATGGCGACATGGTTGGAGTGGTGAGCGCCAAGGCGTTGTTAAGAGTCTGTCTTCCTGATTATCTTTTATGGATGGAAGACTTGTCGCCAATAATAAACTTTCAGCCATTTGTGCATGTTATGAAGAATGAAGGGAATTCATGGATATCCGATATTTTGACGGGAGAGTTCCCTTCTGTCCAGATGACTAGTCCGGCTATTTCCGTAGCGGGAGAAATGACCCGTCGTGATGCATCTGTATGTTATGTTTTAAATGGCAGAAAATTGATGGGAATAATCAGTCTGCCACTTTTCTTAAACAAAATCTTTAGAGAATAGATGCGATGAGAAGCAGCGCGTTGTTTGTGAAGAAGCGAGACATTTTAAAACCGCTTGTAAAACTGGCATCGGTGGTTTGCATTACATTGTGTGCGGGTTTAGTATCCCATTTCGTTGGAATTGCGCCGCATTCTTTGTCGGTTGTTTCCGTTTGCACGTTTATTGCCGTGATATGCACTACGATTTTTTTCTGGGAATACCGTGTGGCGGCGGCTTTTCTCGGTGTTGCAGTTCTCATATGCACAAAAGCCATGACACTGCATGGGATGCTCAAAGCTACAGAGCTTGATATCATTTTTTTCCTTATAGGCATGATGATAATTGTAGGAGCGCTTAAAGATCTCGGGTTCCTCACGTGGGTTATTCAGTCGATAATCAATCGAGAGAACATGACTGGAAGGGCCTTTTGCGTAATACTTTGTCTACTGGCTGCTCTGCTGTCAAGTGTTGTAGATGAAGTCTCTTCAATAGTTGTCATTTTGGCGCTTGTTTTTCAAGTTTGCGAAACATTAAAAGTCAGATCAGCTCCTTTTGTTATTATGGCTGTTGTTGCTACGAACATAGGGTCCGCATCAACGATGCTTGGTAACCCGGTTGGTATTTTCATAGGCAATAAGGCAGGTTTTACCTTTAGCCAATTTCTGGTTGGGGCGACTCCGGTGGCTCTATCTGCGCTTTTGGCAACAATCCTTGTTTTTCTTCTGATTTTCAGAAAATGCATACGTGAGATCAATGACAGAATGGCCGAGCGAAGAGCGCAGAACCGCGGTCTAGGACCAATCGTAAGGATCCCGCACCGCAGGGGACTTTTCGTAATATCAGCGACAGTTCTTGTTATAGCGTTTCACCATCAAATTGAACTTCTCCTCGGATTGACAGATGCGGAGAATAAGAACGCGCTTTTAATTGTCACTCCTATAATTGTGGCTGGACTTTTAATGGCATGCCGTCCCACGCGCGCACGTTATTATGTTGAGCATGAGGTGGAGTGGTGGACGTTGATTTTTTTCATGATGCTTTTCGCCATTGCCGGAGCGCTGGAGGAACAGGGCGTAACACAAAATATGGCGATGAAGCTTGGCGCGGCTGTAAAAGGAGGTGCGAGAGAAATGGTCCCGTTTGTGCTTGGACTGTCGGCATTGGGATCTGCTTTTGTCGATAATATTGTATTTGTCGCGGCTTTTACGCCGGTGATACAGTCCTTAGTGGAGCGTTCTGCCGAATACAATGTGCTGTGGTGGGCGCTTTTGTTCGGCGCTTGTTTCGGGGGCAATATTACGGTAATTGGATCGACTGCTAATATCGTTGCTCTTGGCCTTCTGGAGAAGCGTGAACATACGCGAATCGCGTTTAGAGAATGGATTAAGACAGGGGCGATCGTAGGTCTGGTTACTTCGCTTATAGCGTGGGGAATGCTTATGATTCTCCAATCTCCGATTCCCGCTCACGGGAAACCGGCAGTCCTGCAAATTGAGCAGACGGATGGTCCTTTGCATGAACATAGGATGTCGCCTCTGCCTTCAGACACTTCTGACCTGTAGCTGTCACGCTGTGCAGCCTGCTTGTGTCGCAGAGAACAGAACAGAGCAGGGGTGTACGCAGATTTTTAAGGGATTTTGTCCTTCTGCATGTGTTCTTTCCGTTTATCAGGCAAGATGTGAATGCGGCCTGTTTAAATGGTTATTTTATCAGTAAATGACTATTTTTGATTTGCATACTTACCGGGGAATGGTATATGTGCGCCGAACCAGTCGCCGTGGAACTCTTTTATAGCTTTTTTTCTTGTGTTTGAAGCTGTATGCGGATCCATGTCAAATCGAGCACAGAAAGAAGGATGTGCTAATTGTAAATCTGCGGCGTGAATAATGTCTCCGACAAAGTAGCAGTTCCCAAGTTGAAATACGGTATGCCCCGGCGTATGGCCGGACGCCTTTATTGCTTTCAATCTTGGCACGATCTCCGTACCGTACTGGAATAGGATCAGATTATGTCCCGTTTCCTGCAGATGTTTTGACAGGTTGCTTCTCGATGCATCATTTTCCCAGGCATCGAATTCTTCTCTTGAAACATGTATTTTTGCCCTGGGAAAGTTGTTCAGGCCGCCTACGTGGTCTGGATGAATATGCGAGACAATTATATCGGAAATACTTTCGGGAGCAATGTCGGACTCTTTCATTGCGGACAGCAACTGTCCTTTAGGCTCTCCGAATCCGGAGTCTACCATGATCCGTCTGCCGTCTCTTTTGTATTCAATGACAAAAACGTTGACAGAACCGGAATAAGTTTCTGCCGTTTGTACGAAAGGTTCCTGTTGATCCACACTGAAAAAGAGTGATGCCGGGAATTGATTGGGTGCATCCTGAAGTGAGTAAATTTTATAGTCCTGATACTCAAAAAGTGCGACTTTTGCTTGTGAATATGTCCCGCACAGAAGAGCAAAAACGATAAATACTGTGGTTTTCATATAAACGCCTCTTTTATATTTTTAACATATTCAAATTCCGTAAAGGGAACTAACAGGGAAGCGACATACAGGAATGGAGTTTCGGCCATCCAGATATGCCCTCTGCATCCGGGTATGCATTATACTTGATATGTGGAAAATATAAAGCGCTGACTGAAGCTGCATACTCCCGGAAAGTTGCGCGTTATGTTACAGAAATAGACATTGTACGAACTGAAGGCTTGCCAACAATATCCTTAAAACAGCCGGGGACGGCACTAAAACTTGTTCTATAATAGCGTCTGCGCCGCATGTGAAAATGGTGACCGGGAAGCGTCAATCGTACGGTGCGGCGCTTCTTCCCGAAAGGCTTCGGCTCCAATATACCCAAGTGAAATGCCATTCGATAACTCAAAACCTTCATTAACTCAATACACAGGATCGTTCCGCTAAACAGAATAACTGCCGCACAGATATACTGCATGTCCTCATAAAAACTGTTTCATCCAACTTGTACTTCTTCAGCATTTTGAGTTAGTCAAGCAGTGCAGTACGTTCATGACGTGCATATGATGTTTCTTTGCTTAAGACATTTGGCGATGGTCCGCAAAGTACATTCATTATCGGTAAATCTTTGTATCTTCGCGAGTGGTCACATGCAACTTTCATAAAACAGAGAATCTGTACGTTGTGTCAGATATTTTAATGCGACGCGATGTATGCTATACCCTCTGCTCTCGGGGTATCCTTTTTTTCCCAATTTATCTGATCATGAAGGATTGAATCGGCAACGTTTGACCGCCGAGAATAGTTCATGGTATTATATCGCCGGTTGATTTAACCATAAGACGAGGGACTCATAATGAAAAAATATGTTTGCAAGACTTGCGGTTACGTTTACGACCCGGCTCTGGGTGATCCTGACAACGGCGTTGCTCCCGGGACGGCTTTTGAGGATTTGCCGGACGATTGGACATGCCCGGTTTGCGGCGTGCCGAAGAGTGAGTTTGAAGCTGAATAAAACACTGGCGGCGGATTTCAACCCGCCGCTTTTAATTTAATATGAGAAAGCGCATTGCAGATGACAATATCTCTTCTTAAACGGTGTTTTTTTATTGTTTTATTTTCTGTTCCAGCTGTATTGTTCGCTGGTGATGCGTCGCCGTACGGATACAAAATGATTTCATTGGCGGGGCATGGCGCCAACAGCAAGCGTTCTGGCGATGAGTCCGGGTGCTGGCTTGGAACTGCGTCCGGAGATATGAAAATCCTGGGAGAAGGCAAAAAGGTTCTATGTGAGGTTCCTTTTGCTTTAGGGCGTCCGGACGAAGACTGCTGTATAGCGGTCGGCAAGGGGGCGCCGGAGAAAGCGGAACTCATGGTGGATGATTTTCCGGGACAGTATGTATATTTGGCACATGCGGCGCTTAACGCAGATATTTGGGATGAAGTTTCCGCGGATATAACATTCAAGTATTCCAACGGGCATACGGAAAAAGTTGTTTTGGATCGTTGGCGGGATATTTGCAGTTGGTCAAGTTGCAGTACTGTCCCAAATTCGGTGCTTTCCTGGAATGCTGACAACGGGTCTGGCACCGTATCGGTTTTTGTTTCCAAGTTCCCCGTTAAAAAGGAGAAAGACGCGGAAATTACGAGTGTTGAATTCAGCGCTGCCGGGATGACGTGGGTAATCTTTGGCGTGACGAGCGGTCCCGATGGAGTTCTTCTTCCGATCCGCAGGGGAAAGGAGCTTTTCAGCAGATGCAGTGCTGCTCCACTCCCGGAATCTCCGCTTCGTGATTATCCGGACAACATGAAAGCCCCGCGGAATGTTATACTCATAATTGGCGATGGCATGGGAAACGGAGCGCATGATTTGACTTCTCTGTGGTGCTTTGGCCGGAAAAACGCCTTGTTTATGAGCGCGCTGCATCACGGGGGGCTCTCAACCACGCATTCCAGATCGTCGGATGTTACAGACTCTGCGGCTGCGGGCACCGCCATAGCCACAGGTTTTAAAGTCGCCAACGGGCAGATTGCCGTGTTTTCTCCAGATGGGCCGAATCTTACGGCTGTATCAAAACTTGCCGCGGGATCCGGCAGGTCCGTCGCTATAATGACGACGGATGCGTTAAACGGTGCAACTCCGGCAGTGTTCTATGCTAATTCTTCATCACGTCATGACGCATCCGGGATCCTCCGGCAAATACCGGATTCCGGATTTGAAGTGTTTCTTGCCAATGATTCAACAGCCGGTTGGTTTGATTTACCTGAGAATTCTGCGACGAAAAGCAAACTGGAAAGCGCTGGATACGTCTTCGTAAAAGATGCCGTCAGCTTTGCCGAATCGGTAAATGCCGGACACAGAGTTCTGGGGCATATATCACAGCCGGCGATAGGCAGGGAGCGTGAACTTGGTGATATGGCATCTGCTGTGTTCGAGAGTTTTTCTTCGAACACAAATGGTTTTTTTGTCATGATTGAAAGTCACCTGCCGGACAAGGGCGGACATGCCAATGACCCGAATCTGGTGGTTTTGGGGACTGCCGTTGCAGATTGGACGGTAAAGGCTGCTGTGGATTTCGCCTCGTCGCGTGATGATACGCTGGTCATTGTGACTGCTGATCACGAAACAGGTGGCGTTGTCGCGTCACGTCCCGCGAACGGGAAAACCAGCGTTACTTTTCATTCAGTGAGCCATACTGGAAGTGCTGTTCCACTTTATTCTTTCGGGCCGTGCGAAGAACTCTTTGACGGAGTCACTGACAACACTGATATCGCTGAGACAATAGCCAGACTCTGGGGATTGACACTCACGACGTTCCCGGAGATGTGAGATGCCGGACATTGCCGGACAGATTCTTCTTTCTGTTGTCGTGCCGACAAAGAATGAGTCGTCAAATATTGTTCGCTGTCTGCGCTCTTTTGACGCTGCAGTAAGTTCAGGTGAGTGCGAAGTGATCGTAGTAGACAATCATTCATGCGACGACACTGCGCGTCTTGCGCGGGAATGCGGAGCCAAGGTTGTCGAGCAAGGGCCGGAGAGGAGCGCGCAGCGCAATCGCGGGGCATACGAGTCTTCCGGCAAATATCTGCTTTTTATGGACGCAGATATGTCTATGCCCGGAGAAACGTTGGACGAAATATTGTCTCTTGTGCGTACTGGTTTGGCTCCGGACGGCCTTTACATTCCAGAGGTTCGTACCGGTAATGGGTTCCGTTCGAACGTCCGTAATTTTGAACGGAGTTTCTACAATGGTACTGATATAGACGCGCTGAGAGTGATGAGGAAGTCTGTATTTGAACAATGCGGAGGGTATGACGTCAACCTTACGGGACCTGAGGACTGGGATCTGGATCTGCGGTTCCTGAAGATTACGGATTTTGTACGAACGACGTCTGGCTGTCTTTATCATCATGAAAAAGAACTTTCACTGAGAGAACTTCTTCGGAAAAAGTCTTACTATAGTGATGGACTGAAGAAATATCGCAGAAAATGGCCGAATGAAGCGGCTGTAAAGCGTCAATTCAGCTTTTTTTATCGTTTTGCTGGGGTTTTTCTTGAGGATGGAAAGTGGAGACGAGTCCTTCGCCATCCATTTCTTTTTTTGTTCATGCTTATGGAACGCATGTGTGTGGGATGCGTGTTTCTGCTGTGCAGCAGTCGAGTGAGCGCGTGAATGTCCGCCGTATGATGTCCCGGACATGGGTTGATTCAGATGAAGCATTTGCCGGCATTAAAATATGCACATTGCAGATGCCGCATATTTGTATAAGTTTGATATTCCTCTGGTAAAGCTGGGAGCTCCTCTTGCGGTGAAAACCGTTGCGAACGGTCAGTATTGAAATTCTCCAAGTCACATGAAGTTTCAGACTAGTACGCTTATAGAACTGAACGTATGTGCATTCTGGCCTCTTTTCGCAAAAATCTTTTTTCTGCTGCACCATGATAGCGCCGCTCATCTTATGCCGGCCACGCCTGTTTAATCTGGAATATCTGGTCAAATAGAATTTGCAGCACAATAGTGCAGATTATCTTATGCCGGACAGCGGTTATATGGGGGGATCCTCGGAATTTTACTCTTCTTTATTCACACGGGCGGACTTGTGAAACGCATTTTGCAACAGCTCGACGGACCTTCCTTGGAGTTAGTTTAACAGACCGAGACGCTTCAATGTTTGTGGTGTGCTTGCTCCGTGAAAACCAAAGGGAAGCTCGTGGGGTAAAACCGGTATCGAATCATCGAATGAAAATCGTATGGCGTTGCGGCAATCTGCAATTCGTACATTTTTCCGGTATGAGCGTTCCCTGAACGGCAGAAATTCTGTGTAATAGATGTCTTCTGAAAGGGTGCGCACATTACCGAAGCTTTTATATTTATTCCAAAATCCGGCGGCGAGTTCACAAATATTATGGGAACGCAGAGAGAAACCTCCGTTGCTTACCCAGCATCCGAGAAATCCGCATATAAGACGGTTCAGCCGGGTGTCACGGATGAGCGGAGCTCCGTAGAAATCAAAACCAAGCTTTAAAAATTCCTCAAGACCGTTTCGCAGCGGAAAGCCGTCTCTCTGTACTATGAGCAGATAGTCCGTATCAAATCGCTTAAACAGCTTTGAATTGCAGTCTGCGCTCATTGTGTAAATATCACCCGGGACAAGAGCGGGTTCTGTCTGGATTTGTACGTACGGACCATGTTGCGATGCAAATTTGTCGAGACAGGGATGCCACATGTTTGAAACGATAACCGTCGGAAGTTTGCCGCAGTGTCTCCACGTTTCCAGAAGACAGTTCTGATGCATGTAAAATGCATCCTGAAAACCATCCTGAGTGTGCCAGAAATATGTTAAAACGGTTACAGACTTTGAAAGTTCGCTTTTACTTGTTTCATACATGGTCAGAGTATGACGCTTTGTTTTTTTATCTTTAATTGCATATTGTCCTGCGTTGCAGCAGACGATTCAGGTTGTGCACAGGCCTGCATTATTTGAATATTGCCGGCTCATCTATCATTTTTGCGTCATAAAGCGCTGCAAAAGACCTTGCTCCGTGAAAACCGAACGGCTGAGTTTCCATCACCGGGCCGTAAATTGACTCATATGAGAATTCTGATGCGGCTTGTATGTCTGCAAATCTCACGCTTTTACGGTATCTACGGGAGAGGAGAGGCATAACTATGCAGAAAAACACATCTTCTCTCATGGGGTATACAGCCTGAGGGAATTTCCTGAAAAAGCGTTTGTGGACACGTGCGGCCATCTCGCACGCTTTATGCGATCTCAGCGAAAACCCTCCATTACCGACTGCAAACGCAGGCCATAAATTGAAAATTCTTGTTTTTGGCGTATTTCTGATGAACGGGGCTCCTATATAGTCGTATTTTCCCAGAAACTTGTCTATGCCATGACGTATGGGGAATCCATCGTCCTGAACAATCAGGACATATCCATCGGAGAAGTACTCGTGCAGATTCTCATTGCAGTCGAAACTCATAGAAGGTACCGAACCCGGTTTCAGATTGCGCGAAACACGTACAGATACGTAAGGAGCGAAACGCGAGGCAAACTCTTCTATGCATCGTTCATTTTCATTTGTCACAATAACGGAAGGGCCAATTCCGCAGTGCAGCCAGGTCTCGAGCAGGGAGTGCTGGGTGAAAATGAACATTTCGTCTGATTTTTCTTTCCCCCAGAAGTGATATGTAAGGAACGTCAGTCCGGATGGAGACTGGGAAATGAAGCTGTTCTTCAGCAGGAAGTCCACACGGTCCGACTGCCACTTGCGCAGCAGCCGGACCGAATAAGGATCCGTACCCGTTGTATCGATATTTTTTTCGGGTTTCATATCCTTTCAAGGATGAGCGAATGGTGTCCCGGGCCGACGGTTTCGTTTTCAAGGACTTCCGCGCCGCCAGTTACAGAAAATCCCTCTGGGATGACGATTCTTGCGGAAGTGTTGCAGGGGACAGCAAACTCCCATTTGTACACCCTGTTGTCTTTAGTTTCCCAGGAAGACTCGATTAGTCCGGAGAAAGATTCGAACGAAGCTTTTGCACGCGAAAGTCCTCCGCCCGGGTGCGGGGCAAGAATAAATTTTGCGAATGCGGGGGCTTCTTCATCGGGGCGGATACCGCATATCGATTCATAAAACCATTCTGCCACTGCGCCGTATGCGTAGTGATTGAAGGAATTCATACCGGTGTCCCCGAAACCTTTTGTATCGGACCAGCTGTTCCAGCGTTCCCACATTGTTGTAGCCCCCTGGGTGACCGGATACAGCCATCCCGGATATGTGGTTTGTTTGAGGAGGGAATATGCTTCTTCGATGTATCCGAACTTCTCAAGGACACCCATCAGCAGCGGAGTCCCGACAAAACCTGTACTGAGATGATTTTTTCGGGTTACGGTAATGTCATGCAGGAGCTCTTCTACCGTTTTTGATACTGCATTGTCCGGCACAAGATCAAAATGGAGCGCAAGAAGCATAGCAGTCTGTGATTTTTCGGAAATTTCGCCGTCGTTCGAGAAAAATTCCGCTATAAAGGCATTCTTTATGCGGGAGGCCAGATTTTCACGAGATTCTGCTTCTTCTGTTTTGCCGATTATACGCGCGATCTTTGAAAGAAGTCTGGTCATTCCTGCGAGATAGGCTGTGCAAAGGAATCTATTTGAGATCGGGGCATCGATGTTAAGCCAGTCGCCGTACTTGGAATTGTCCACAATTAACCCGCCCGCATTTTTTATCTGCCAGTCGATCCAGTGGGCCATGTTCTCGTAATTGTCTGACAGGACACGCATATCGGCGTATTTCAGGAACATTGTCCATGGGCAAATTATCCCTGCATCAGCCCATGCGGTGGTAGGACGGTCTCCGATATACGGATCGGGAACATAATCAGTGAAACATCCCTGCTGATCAAGATTCAGGTTGAGATCTTCAATCCATTTACGGTAAAACTCCGCTGCGAACATATTGTACGTGGCAGTGTTGATAAAGACCTGTGTGTCACCTGTCCAGCCATATCGTTCATCGCGTTGCGGGCAGTCCGTCGGAATGTCCAGGAAATTACTGCGATTCCCCCACACTATGTTGGAATAAAGCTTGTTAAGAAGCGGATCTGAACATTCAAAGGAGCCCGTGAATGGCAGGTCTGAGTGGATTACTTCAGCCTTGATGTCATCCGGGTTCAATTCTCCTGGCCATCCGCTGATTTCAAGATACCTGAATCCATAGAAGGCGAAAATCGGTTCATAAACCTCGACTGTGTGCGCTCCTGTGGTGTATGTGGTCGTTGCGGCTGCTGTCCTCAGGTTTTCTGTGTACAGTGAGCCGTCTGAACGAAGCATTTCCCCGTGCTTTATTACGATTGTCAGTCCGGTCTGTGTATTCTTGAGTGTGAAGCGTTCTCGTCCGGCCAGATTTTGCCCAAAATCAACGATGTATGCGCCGTTTGGCCTTCGAGTTACAGAAACCGGGGAAAGCTCCTGTGTGCGTCTGACGTTCGCCCCGCGATGCCAGACGATTGAGACGTTTGGATTCACGATCAACGGGGCAGGGGCCCATCCGGTGTCGTTGTAATGAGGGTATTTCCATTTTTCGTCTTCACGGAACGCTTCGTATGTTTCTCCCATGTATATGTCGCTCATACGAAGCGCGGACTCATGGCCCTCGTATGAAGCGAGGGAGAATTTGTCATCCGTCCCTATTTCGTATGTTTCGCCGTTTTGGAGAGTAATTCTGAGCATGGCAATAACCGCGGGGAATTCTCCGTATGTCGGTCTACCCTCATGCCACTGTTTTGAGCACACTCCGCAGTACCATCCGTTGGCAAGACGCAGCGCCAGACAGTTTACATCGCTTCCGGAAATCATTTCCGTTACATCGTATGCCTGATACTGCACTCTGTTGTAGTAATCAGTCCATCCCGGTGTGAAAATGTTGTCAGAAACCCGTCGCCCGTTCAGAAAAGCCTCGTAAAGACCAAGCGCCGACACGTACAGTCTGGCCTTGGCAATGCTTCCGCGAGCTTCAAATTCCTTGCGGAAATTGTGCGTCGATCCCATAACTGCCGCGCCGTGCCTCCCCCGTATCCACTTGGCGGTCCAGGCGGAACCCAGAAATCCTGTCTCAAAAAAGTCGTCTCCAGAGGATGCGAACGCGCAGCCGCTTTCGTCTATTGAAGTTACAGTTATAAAGTATCTGGTAAATGGCTTAAGGCCGTCCCCGGAGTATTCTATCTGAACGGTGCTTTTGCTTTTTACAGTTCCGGAATCCCACACGGTTTCGCCGTGTTCTGATTTAACAAGGATCCTTCTGGCAGACTGACCAGTCGAATCTCCTTCAAGCTTGTACGAAAACCTGGGATGTACATCATCCATGCCCAGTGGATTCTTCCTGTATTCGGTCCTAATGTCACGAATTGTAAGCATATGAAATCTCCCGCAGTAGTTTTATAAATATTTTCCCGGTCGGGGAAGTCTGTTAATTATTGCTGATTTTTTGTCTGTTGCCGATTGCCCGGCTGAGGGTAATGGGGTCAGAATACGATATAGCGCTGTCCGCAGGGAGCCCGAAAGCAATTCTTGAAAAAACAATTTCCGAGCCTGAAAGTTGTTCCGAGATGTACGATGCCGTAGCTTCGCTTTCAATATCGGTGCCGAGGGCAAAAATTACCTCATGCACATGGTTGGACGCTATGCGATGCAAAAGCTCATCGATCCTTATGTCTTCCGGACGAACGCCGGACATAGGCGAAATGCGTCCGTTCAGGGAATGATAAAGCCCGTGGAAGGCTCCGGAGCGCTCTATGTGAACGATGTCGTCAGGGTCTTCGACGACGCATATTACGCCGGAATCTCGAGATGGGTCAGTGCATAACGCACACGGGTTTTCGTCTTTGATTGTGATGGCTCCGCACGATACACATACGGCGATCTCCCGCTGTGCGCGTCCCACCGCCTCCACGATTGGGTCGAGCAGAACGTCCCTGCGGCGCACCATTGCCAGAGCGATGCGCTCCGCAGAGCGTCTTCCGATTCCCGGGAGGCGTGAAAGTGCGCGTACGAGCTGATCAAACGGAGCTACCATTTATGAAGAATTACTTTCCGAACATGCTTCCAAGAGCCCCGAGCCCGCCATTATCTTTGAGCATCTGCTGCGTCATTTCTGCCGTGTGTTTTTTTACAAGCGAAAGGGCTTTGTTGGTGTTTTCCGAAATTGTGCGCTCCAACTTTTCTATTCTCGTAATGTCTATGACTTCCGGATTGATTTTGACTGAGACAACTGTCATATCGCCGCGAGCGGTAACTTTAACTCCGGAATTCTCGTATTCTTCTGTCACGCTCTCAAGTTCCTTCTGAACTTTTTTCATTTGCGAGCGCATCTCCATAAGCTGTTTAGCCTGCTGAAACATATTTGACATCTTCTTATCCTTCTTGTTTGCTGCTTTATGTTATCGTGGGTGAGTTATGTCTATTATCTTTCCGTTAAGCATTTTCACGGCCTTTTCCACGGAAGGCTCGTGTATAATCTCGCTGTTTGGACGAAAACGTACTGGCGGAACCGTTTCAGGCACTGCAATACCGCTTGTTTTGCAGTCCGGGTCTGCGTTTTCGTCTTCGCTTTCGTAATCGTTGACGTAATCGCTGTCAGGTGCGTCTGCGCTGCCGTCGTCATCTTCAATGCCGTTGTCCTGGAAGTCTCCGGTCTGCTCTTTAATTGTGTTTGGTTCAGTTGGCAAAGTTACCGCAGCTTCTTCGGGACGGGGAACGGGGGCTGTACCTGAACTTTCTGCTGATTCGCAGGAAATTGATGTACTGAGTTCATTAAGCCGCTTCAAAATTTCTTCCAAATCGACAAGCCCTGATGCGGACTTCGCACATCTTATCAAAACTGTTTCTGTAAGCGTGCGCGGGGAAAGCGACAGCCGGAGCCTGTTTTCAAGTTCAATAAGCTGCTCCATTACTGAGAGGACGGCAGCTGCTCCGGCTATAGCGGCCTGATTTTTTATTGTTTCTCTGCGATTTTGAGCAATGTCGATGAAAGACGGAGAGTCTCCCCCTAAATGTATGCACACGAGCACGTTTCTGAAATGTTCGATCAATTCTATGGCAAGCCTGCGCAGGTCTTTGCCTGAGTTGTCCAAGTCTCGTATATATCCGAGAATGGAAACAATATCGCCTCTGAGTATGGACTCTGCAAGCTTCTCTATGGTGTCTCTGGACACAAGACCGAAAACGCCAAGAACGTCCTCTTCCGCGATCTTTGATCCAGTAAACGAAATTATCTGGTCAAGTGCAGATTCCGCGTCGCGCATTCCTCCATCAGCCATCCTGGCAAGGGCGAAAACAGCATCATCACTTATTTCAATGCCCTCAGATTCCGATATCTTTCGCAATTGTCCGGCTATTTCCGAAATTGTGAGACGCCGCAGATCAAAGCGCTGACATCTTGAAACAATCGTTCCTATAACCTTGTCCGGCTCAGTTGTGGCGAAGATAAACTTTACATGCGGCGGTGGTTCTTCGAGTGTTTTCAGCAGGGCGTTGAACGCGGCGGCGGACAACATGTGCACTTCGTCTATATAGAAAATACGGAATTTGCCTGACGCCGGCATGAAATTTACCGAGTTCAGAATTTTTTCGTGAACATCGTCGACAGAATTGTTCGATGCTCCGTCTATTTCTACAACATCCAAACTTGAACCGCGCTCTATTTCCGTGCAGTTGTCGCACTTGCAGCATGGGGTTACCGTAGGGCCGTACTTGCAGTTAAGGGACTTTGCGAAAATTCTGGCAAGAGTGGTTTTCCCGGTGCCGCGCGGACCGCAAAGCAGGTACGCCTGCGCGATGCGTCCGCTCTCTATCGCGTTGCGCATTGTCCTTACGACATGTTCCTGTCCGACTACTGATTCAAAAGTTTGTGGTCGCCATTTTCTGGCTATTACTTCGTACGCCATCTGCACTCCGGTTTTGCTTCTGTACCCTCATTATACACGCTGCGGAGAATGAACTCAAACGTTAACCGCCGATCCGGCGGGTTTTGAGGCGAAAAGCCTTAGAAAAGTCCGCCTTTGTCTGTTGCGGCCTTCTCGTCCCACCACTTTGGAGCGTCTGCAGCGCACGAAATATGAAGTATCGGTTTTGCCGTTATTTGTTTGCCTCTTGCTTTTACTCCCTTGACAGCCACCTCTTTTTCCGGATTGAATACTTTCTGAACTATTTTTTGCCCTTTTGCCGGTTTGTAACGGATTCGTATTGTCTCCGGCGTTCCTTCTGCGAACAATATAATTTCTCCTTTTTCAGGCAGCAGAGAATAGTCTCTGTTCATTATAATGCCGCCGAATGCAAATCTTTTAAGGCAGGTGAACGGGTATTCCTTTTCCGTGTAGACGGCAGTGTATATTTTGCTGCGGTCGTATACGGCCGCGTAGAGCATGTTGCGGTCAACAAACAATTTTTCCGGGACCGGAATAAGGCGGTATTTCCCATCGGGCCATACCACAATTATTTTGTCCAGAGATGAACACTTAAACATTTCCGCTCCAGTCTTCACGGAATGCCCGAGAAATCCCGTTTCGGAATCGTAGCACACGGAACATTCAGACGAGGTGATTTCCCTGACCGCGATTGCATTAAACGTCGTGACTTCCGTAAGTCTGGGGAACTGTTCCACCAGGATTCGTTCCTGTGTTTGCCGTTTTTTTCGTCCGGATGCGGTCTTTTTGGCTGTCGTTCCGCTTTTCCCCTTAGGGGTTTTCTCTGGAGGAGCTTCTTCCGCAGGAACCTCCTTCTCAACGTACTTGTATTTTTTTATAAGTCCCTTTATGTACTCGACGGTATATGCCTTGATCGCTCCAAGATTTTTTTCCACGGTATCAAGTTCGGCTGCAATTTCGTCCAGCTCGTTTCTGTTCTTCTCCATGTCGTAGAGAGAAATCCTGCGAATCTGCACAGCAAGCAGCATTTCGATGTCATCGTCTGTGACATCACGGAAAAGCCTGTCTCTGAAAGGAACGAATCCGATTCGAATTTCCTGCTGGATTTGTTCGTATGAGGAACACTTCTCAATGCGTTTGTATATACGTTCCTCTATAAAAATTTGTATGAGCGTTTTTTTCTGGCGAGAGTCCTCGAGTTCCTCTTTTCGTATCTCAAGCTCTCTTTTGAGAAGCCGTGTAAGCTGTGCCACGTTTGTCTTCAGGACTTCTGATACAGTGGTTTCTTTCGGACGGTTGTTTTCGATCACAACCATACTTGCGGTGACGGAATCTTCACACCTTGTGAAGGCATACAGAGCCTTTATGGCTTTTTCCGGGGTTGTTCCGGAGGAGAGAGTGAGTATTATTTCTACATGGTCGGAAGTAGAATCCTGAATTGACTTTACCGGAACTTTCTTTCGTCTTGCGGCGTCGGCAATCGAATTTATCAGAGCATCGGATGTTACCCCGAACGGCAGTTCTGTAATTACTATCGTGTTTTGGGAAACAGCGTTCATCCTTGCGCGCGTTTTTACACGTCCGTTGCCGTCGTTGTATTCAGACACATCGATCAGTCCTCCGGTCTGGAAATCTGGGAGGATGTCGAAAGGTTTGCCGTTTATGATGTTGATTTCCGCCTCGAGCAGCTCAATGAAATTATGCGTCAGGATTTTTGTGGAAAGTCCTACAGCAATACCCTCCGCTCCAAGCATTAAGAGCAACGGCAGTTTAGACGGCAGGAGAACAGGCTCCATATTCCTTCCGTCGTAACTCGGGATAAACTCTGTCGTCTTTTTATTGAAAATTTCATTTCTGGCCAGATCTGTCAGCCGACATTCTATGTACCTCGCAGCGGCAGATTCGTCTCCCGTATAAATGTTTCCGAAATTTCCCTGTCCCTCAATCAAATATCGTTTATTTTCCAGAGTAACGAGCGCTTCCTTTATCGATGCATCGCCGTGCGGGTGATAGAACATGGTGCGTCCGACGACTGTTGCCACTTTTATGAATCTGCCGTCGTCCATTTCGTGCAGTGTATGCAGAATTCTCCTCTGCACGGGTTTGAGGCCATCTTCAACTGTCGGGATGGCGCGTGAGCAGATGGTGTACGACGCAAACCGCAGAAAATTGTCGTCCATGACCCTTGCTACCGGGCCGTTGTTGAGCGGGTTGAAAGTTTTTCCCGCAGCCGTTTCTGTTCCCAATTCCTGCTCTTGATCCAATGGTTCATCGTTTTCCAGCACGTCCCGGTCTGCGGCTGCAGGCAAACTCTCTGCGTTGGACGTTTCTGCATTGCCGGACAGCACGTCTTCGCGCGCATTTGCGGCACTCGGCGCAGTTGGGACAGTATTGCCGTCGCTGTCTATGAAGAAAAGTTCCGGATAAATGCGTGATGGAGGGATATCGGATTCGTTGTCGTTTTTCATGTCAGATCCTCCGCATCTACAATCAAGTTGTCCATTATGTATTGTCTGCGTTCCTTTGTATTCGCACCCATGTAAAAGCTTATGGTATCCATGAGTCGCAAATCATGGGAAACATCCACTGGCGTCAGCCGCATGTTTTCCCCGATGAACGCTTTAAATTCGTCCTTGGAAATTTCTCCCAGTCCTTTGAACCTTGTTATTTCCGCCGCAGCGCCGCATTGCTTTAACGCATTTTCCTTCTCCTCATCAGTATAGCAGTAGAACGTGCTTCGCGCCTTTTTCGGGTTTCTTACCCTGAAAAGCGGCGTCTCCAGGATAAACAAGTGATTTTCTTTAACCAGTCCTTCAAAAAAGCGCATGAAATAAGTAAGCATAAGGTTCCTGATGTGGAGGCCGTCTACATCGGCATCCGTGGCGAGTATGACCTTTTGATATCTAAGGTTGTTTATGGACTCTTCGATGTCAAGAGCTCTCATCAGGTTGTACAGCTCAGCATTTTTGTATATTGCATTGCGTTTCTGGTCGCAGGTATTGAGTGGTTTCCCCCTGAGGGAGAATACAGCCTGCACCTCGGGGTTCCTGCTGCTTGTCAGCGTCCCTGCGGCGGAAAGTCCCTCGCATATGAATATCATTGTGTCAGTACCTTTGCCTTTTGCTCTTTCCAGATGACGCTTGCAGTCTCGCAGCTGCGGTATTCTTATGGATACGGATCTCGATCTTTCTCTGGCAGTCTTCTTTACTGAATTCAGCTCTTGTCGGAGCTTGCGGGTGTCTTCGATTTTTTCAATTACTTTTGCCGCAACCTGCGGGTTGCGGCTCAGCATCTCAAAGATGTCCTGTTTTATGCGAGATACAAGATCGGAACGTATTTCCTGATTTGTAAGTTTTATTTTTGTCTGCGATTCAAAAACGGGATCTTTGAGTTTTATTGCGACAGCACCTACCAATCCCTCGCGGACATCGTCCCCATCAAATTTGGACTTTGGCGAATACTCGTTTATGCCTTTGAGAATACCTTCACGGAAAGCTGATAAATGGGTGCCGCCTTCGATCGTGTATTGCCCGTTTACAAAAGAGAAATACTCTTCTGAGAATCGGTTTGTGTGTGTGAAGACAAATTCAAGCGATTTTGTTCTAAGGTGAAAGGGTGGATATATTTTTTCGAATTGGACTTCTTCGTTTATCAAATCTAAAAGCCCGTTGTCCGTCCGAATGGTTTCCCCATTGAAAGATATTGAGAGCCCTGAGTTCAGATACGCATAGAAACGGATGCGCCTTTCGACGAATTCCTGATTGAATGTGTAGTTTTTGAATATTGCTGCGTCCGGAACGAACGATATGGCCGTCCCGTTCCGTTCTCTGGTCTCTCCGTTGTCTGTCTCCTTGAGAACGCCGCTTTCAAAAGCCGCCCGCACGAACTGCCCGTTCCTCACAGATTTGACTTCGAACTCGGATGAGAGCGCGTTTACAGCCTTGGTACCGACACCGTTCATTCCGGCAGAAAAGAGGAAAACGTCGTCGTTGAACTTCCCCCCCGTGTTTATTCTGGAAACGCATTCAACTACTTTACCCAAAGGTATTCCGCGTCCGTAGTCTCTGACAGTAACACGTCCATTGTTCAAGGTAATGTTGACTTTGTTCCCAAATCCGGATATGAATTCGTCCACCGCGTTGTCTATAACTTCCTTCAGCAGTATGTATATACCGTCGTTATAATCTGACCCGTCGCCGATCCGTCCAATGTACATTCCGGGACGAAGCCTGATGTGCTCCAGCGGATCGAGTTCCAAGATTTTTGACTCATCGTAGTTTTGCAATGCCATAATTTTCCGGTACCCAGCAATAAAAAATACAAAAATTGCACGTGCGTACTGCATTCTAAACCGCATAGCGCACGACATGAATCCATCTACTATATCAAAATTCCGGCGAAATGAGAACCGTGTACCAAACATTTCGCATGCGCGTGCACGCTGCGTCGTAAAAACGGATACCGAACGAAAAAAGCTTTAGGACTTTGTCGTGCAGGGAATATGGGAAAAGTCGTGCGTAGAAAGCTGCAGAATGCAAGTTTTATACCGGCAAGGACAAAAGGTTAATGCAAAATCAAACCATAACGCAGTCTCTCGGATGTGGTAAACTTCAGTCAACACAGATGCTACAAGTCTTTTGTGTATCGGATAACTGTGAAAGACGTCTCTTCACAGAGGAGGGAAGTGTGGGGGAGTCAAATCTTTCCTTTTGCCCTCCGCTGTGTGTTCTATTACGTATCAGCCTTCTTAGATCGTCTTTATACGGTTGTTCTTGTAATTCTGTCTTTAAAATGATAGCATCATCGGATATTTCATACGAGCTGCACCATGCGTTCGGCCGTATACGCGGGAGGAATGGACGAGTTATGAACAAGGTTTACCATCGCATAGACAACAGTTCCGGAAGTGTCGTGAATCTTCGGGCACAGGGCGTGCGCTACCATGAGTTGGCGGAAATTTCGTCAAGAGGAAATGTATCGCTTGCTCAGGTTATCAAAATAGACGGAGAGAGCGTCACGCTTCAGGTGTTTGCTGGAGCGCGCGGGTTTGCGACTGATGCGAGGGTGCGTTTTCTTGGACACCCGATGCAGGTTCCGTTTTCGTCCGACTTGCTTGGGCGTATTTTTGACGGCGGTGCCAATCCCAGAGACAACGGTCCGCGTCTGTCGGAGAACATGATAGACATAGGCGGTCCGTCTGTGAATCCGGCCATGCGAATTATTCCGCGTAACATGGTACGTACGGGCATTCCTATGATCGACGTTTTCAATACCCTTGTGGAATCACAGAAACTTCCGGTATTCGCCAAGGCTGGAGAGCCATACAATGAGCTGCTGGCACGCATTGCACTTCAGGCTGAGGTCGACGTTATAATCCTTGGCGGTATGGGGCTTAAGCATGACGACTACCTGTATTTCAAGGACACGCTGGATCAGAGCGGCGCTCTGTCCCGTACAGTGATGTTTGTCCATACTGCGGCAGATCCGGTTGTTGAGTGCCTTCTGGTTCCGGATTTGTCGCTCGCTGTGGCGGAACAATTTGCCATAGAGGGTAAAAAGGTTCTCGTTCTTCTTACGGACATGACTTCATTTGCCGACGCGCTCAAAGAAATAGCCATAACCATGGAGCAGATTCCATCAAACCGCGGTTATCCGGGTGATTTGTATTCGCAGCTCGCTTCAAGATACGAGAAGGCGGTCGATTTTGAGGGTGCGGGGTCAATAACAATTCTCGCGGTGACGACCATGCCCGGCGGCGATGTGACGCATCCGGTGCCGGATAATACCGGGTACATAACGGAAGGGCAGTTTTACCTGAACGACGGCCGAATAGAGCCGTTTGGGTCTCTTTCACGTTTGAAGCAGCAGGTGAACAAGTCGACGCGTGACGACCATCGTACGATAATGGACACTATGATACAGCTGTTTTCACAGTATCGCTCTACGCTTGAGAAGCAGTCTATGGGTTTCCGCATGAGCGAGTGGGATTGTAAACTGCTTAAGTATGGTGAGCGCTTTGAGAATGAAATGATGGACTTGACGGTAAACATCCCATTAGAGAAAGCGCTTGATCTTGGCTGGGAAATTCTCGCTGACTGTTTTGAGCCGGTGGAAACCGGCGTACGGTCGGAAATCATCGACAAGTTCTGGCCCAAAAAACATTGATTTGACGGCGGCTTGACATGGCGAAGGTAAAACTTACAAAAACGGAACTGAAAGCCCAGAAGGACGCCTTGTCCAGATACAGCAGATTCCTTCCGATGCTGCAGCTGAAAAAGCAGCAGCTTCAGATGGAAATCGCAGGGATAAAGGCGAGGGCGGAAGATACGCTCCGTGAGAAACGTGAACTGATGGATTCCGTTTCCAAGTGGGTAGGTCTTCTCGCAAGCGCACCGGAAGTGAAAATACCGGTTGTTTTTGACAGAGCGGTAGAGAAGACGGGGAATATTGCCGGTGTCGTCATACCGGTGTACGGCGGGATCGTCACCCATCGCGAAGAGGTTGATCTCTTTTCCACACCTTCCTGGGTGGACGATGCTGCGGATGCTGCTGAGAAACTTATGGAGCTTAAGACAAGGTACGAGATATATTCCCGTCAGCTTGAATTGATCTCCGAGGAATTGAGGACTACTTCGCAGCGTGTGAATCTCTTTGAGAAGGTTAAAATTCCCGAATGCAAAGAGAATATCCGCGTGATCGGAATCGCTTTGGGCGATGAGCAGACATCAGCTGTGGCGAGAGGAAAGATTGCCAAGAGCAGAGATAGAATGTCTGAAGCAGGGGGGAATGGGTTATGATTGTTCCCATGAAGCATGTGACGGTTTTATGTGTAGCCGAGGAAAAGGATGCGGCGCTTGAACGTCTGGCAGGTCTCGGCGTTATGCATGTTTCTGCAGAAATACGGGATTCTGCGGCAATTTCTGGCAACGCTTCCTGCGTGGACGCAGCTGTAAGAGCGGTATCGTGCATTGAGGAGGCTATTTCGGCAGACGCCTCCATGCTCTCTCTTCGTGCTCCTGTGAATTTTTCAAAAGATGGAGTCTGCGAAGCCGTTTCGGAAGTGAATGCGGCCGCGGATGAATATATTGCGGCAAAAGATGAGTATCAGCGGTGGGATCAGATGGTCCGCAGATACGAAGATTGGGGAGATTTTGACCCGGAGCTTGTTCGCAAGCTGGCTGATGAGGGCGTAAAGGTTGCGCTTTTCCGAGCTCCCTTGTCTTTTGATTCATCGGCTTCTTTCCCGGAGGGAACGGTTGTTCTCTGCATGCCTGGGAGTGAACACGATTTGTGCTGCGCTGCGATTGGGGTTGATGTGCCTGCCGGTGAGGGAATACGCCCGGTACCACTTCCGGATACGGATCTTGCGGGTATGGTATCTGCTCGAGATGCGGCATGCGGACGTATGCTTGATGCAGCCGGCAAACTTGCTTCTTTCCAAAACCTTATTCCACGGATAAAGGACGATATAAAAGAGCTGCGCAGGCGTGGCGAATATGTCCTTGTGCGTGAAAACATGGTTGGGAACGGTGTCGTAGCTCATTTGTCAGGGTTTATTCCGGCCAGAGATGTCGAAAAGCTGAAGGAAGCTGCGGCAGAGGCAGGTTGGGGTGTGTCCATTCGTGATCCGGAACCGGATGAGACACCGCCGACGCTTTTGGAGCCTCCTCGTCTGTTCCGTCCGATCACAGCGATATTCAGAGGACTTGACATTGTCCCCGGTTATTCTGAATCGGATGTAAGCGTTCCGTTTTATGCGTTTTTTTCGATCTTTTTTGCGATGCTCATTGGGGACGCTGGGTATGGAGCCCTGATTCTGGCGATAACGCTCTGGGCTAGCCGAAAGGTTAAGTCCGGGGGGCGCAGTGTGTCGGAATTTACGCGCTCATTTTTGACCATAATGCGCGTGTTTTCGATCAGTACCATCGTGTACGGCATTCTGAGCGGTACATATTTCGGTATTCCGCAGGATTATCTGCCGGATGTTCTGAAGTTCAGATCCGTTGCCTGGTTGTCTGAGCAGAACAATATAATGCAGCTGTGCTTCACTATAGGTGTTGTGCATTTGTCAATAGCCAGAATATGGAATGCAGCTGTGCTTTTCCCGTCAACCAAGGCTTGGGCGGAAATCGGATGGATAGGTGTACTTGTGGCGATGTACAACATAATATGCGGCATCGTAATCAAGGGATACCAGTCTCCTTCCTGGAATGTGTGGCTTATGGTTGTCTCCGTCCTGCTTATTTTTCTTTTCATGCTTAACAAAAGTGAGCTTAAGGAAAATGCTGCGAGTTTGGGGATGCTTCCGCTCAATGTGGTAAGCAGTATGGGCGATATAATCTCCTACGTTCGTCTGTTTGCAGTGGGGCTTGCTTCCGTAAAGGTAGCGGAGAATTTTAACCTTATGGCGGTGGGGCTGGACATGCCTGCAGCAGCCAAGATTCCCGTTATGCTTTTGATATTGTTTCTTGGACACGCCATGAACTTTGCAATGGGAGCGTTGAGTATATTGGTTCATGCTGTGCGCCTGAATACGCTGGAGTTTTCCGGAGCGAAGGGTGTTACATGGTGTGGTGAAATATTTAAGCCGTTTGCCGTCACTTCAAGGACGTCATCGGAAAACATTGAAAAATGCCGTTGAGGCGGTTACACTAAACAGGAGAAAAAAATGAACGAACTTGATATGGCGCTTTCGGTTGCCGGTGCAGTCACGGCCTTGGGGTTGAGCGCATTTGGTTCCGCTATAGGAACAGGTAAAGCTGCGGCATCTGCCGTGGGCGCGTGGAAGAAGTGCTATGCTCAGAGCAAACAGGCTCCTTTTACTCTTCTTTCTTATGTTGGTGCTCCACTTACGCAGACTCTTTACGGAATGATCCTCATGTTTACGATGATCAGTACCGCTAAATCCGGAGCTCTGACGGGATCCGGTCTCGCAATGCTTATTCTCGGTTTCTTTGCCGGTTTGGCGATTGGTGTGTCAGCAATGTTTCAGGGGATGGCAGGTGCGGCTGCCGCAGATGCACACGGCGAGACCGGAAAAGGATTTTCAAATTACCTGTCTGCACTTGGAATTGTTGAAACGGTGGCAATTTTTGTCATGGTGTTCACGTTGATCGCCGTTGGCAACCTGGCACGGTCTTGATTACCTTGAGTTAGTGCGCCGTATGGTGCATGGACTGCGGGTCTGACCAATGTACAGTTGTGTCTTCCCGCAGTCATTCTGAGGTTTGTCTGTGAAAAGCGCTTCGGCGCTTTAAACTGTGGCAGCTGAGGTTTCTTTCATTTGGCCGGTGATGGCTGCAGTTGTATCTCCTGCGGTGTGTTTTTTTGTTTTGAACATAGAGTGCTCTGGGGAGGGTGGATATGGGCAAAGTGAAGGTTCTGCTTGACGACGGCAGAGGTGTAGAGATGGAGTCTGGAGCGAATCTTTTTACTTCGCTGCGGTCTGCGGGGGTTTTCATTCCAACGGTCTGCGGGGGAAAGGGGTTCTGCGGGAAGTGCCGTGTAAAAGTGTCTGGGGATAAGGTTTCTGCGCCTTCTGACCGCGAAAATAAACTGCTTACGACAGATGATCTGGCGTCCGGAATGCGTCTTGCCTGTCAGGTTTCTGTAAACGGAGATATTTCTGTAACGCTGCCTGCGGAATCTTCCGGAATAGGTTTATTCCAAGGTGAGGTGTACGAACATCTACTTGTTGCGCAAGACGTTATGAAAGTCGGAATCCGTCTTATCATGCCTGAGAAACTTGTTGCTCTTCCAGGAGCATATATTCTGTTGGATATTCCTGCGGGAAATGCGTCTGTGACCAGATCCTATTCGATTGCAACCCCTCCTGAGACTGATGACAGACTTGAAATCAACGTCAAGCTTGTTCCGGGAGGAAAAGGATCCGGATTTGTTCATAATTCGTTGAAGGTAGGTGACAGAGTAACGTTTTCTGCTCCGTACGGCGGTTTCCGCGGGTCTGAGAATTCGGAGCCGCTTCTTTGCATAGCGGGCGGGTCTGGAATTTCTCCTGTGATGTCGATTCTGCGTCATTTCCGGATCAACGGTATCAAACGGACCGTGAAGCTTTTCTTCGGCGCCTCCTGTGCTGAGTCTATATCCTATGTGAAAGAACTGCGCCGGCTTGAGTCCGAATTGACGGATTTTGAGTTTTTCCCTGTAGTTCAGACACCTGCGGATGGTTTTGAAACGGGTGTCGTAACGGATTCGCTTATGCGTCACATACAGGACGCATCAGGCATGTCCGCTTTTGTGTGCGGCAGTCCCGGTATGGTGGCTGCAGTGACGGATGCGCTGCACAAACTGGGGCTTACGGACGATTCCCGTATACATTTTGACAGGTTTTCTTAATTCGTCTCAGCACGCGGTGTTTATCCACTGCCGTTCATGCCATGTAACAGCGACGTTTTTCGAACTTTGTTACGTGGACTGCCCGCAGTTCGGCGCTTTGAGCTGCGGTATATGAGCGGGATATGTGGCTTAGAGTCTATGCCATGTGTACTGCTGTTCTTCATCAAACTGTTGGCCGGTAAGTGTATTTTTTTGCGTAAGACAAACATTGCGTTTCTTCGACTAGCTCTCGGCTAGTCGTTTTTCAAGACTGCAGGATAGTGCTTTTTTACTTTTTGCAGGCCGCATTTCAAGCTAAGTGTTTGTACAAAGCCTGAGAAGTACCCGAATCCTCCGGGGATAATCAGGTGCTTTGGAGCGAGTACACGGCGAAAACACTACTTAAAAACCGCTGCCGCAGGCCGCGGCAGCGGTTTTTTACAACAGAAACAAACGCTCCCATGTGTATGTGGGCTGGCATCAGACGCCGAATTTGAAATAATTTCTGGCATTGTTGAAGCAGATATCCTGCACCATTCTTCCGACAAGTTTCATGTCATTGGGAATTTTCCCTATCTTAATATCGGAGCCAAGAATATTGCAGAGAATGCGTCTGAAGTACTCATGTCTGGCATAGCTCAAAAAGGACCTGCTGTCCGTCAGCATTCCAACGAACCGGCTCAAAAGTCCCAGTTGAGAAAGTGCTTCTATCTGCCGGGTCATTCCATCGTACTGGTCATTGAACCACCATCCGCTTCCGAATTGCATTTTACCCGGAGTCGGTGCGCACTGGAAATTGCCTATCATTGTTCCTATGACTTCGTTCGCGCAAGGATTGAGTGAATAAATAATAGTGCGCGGCAGCGAGTTTTCAATGTCCAATCCGTCGAGGAGTCTGGAAAGCCCCTCCGCAGAAGGCCAATCGCCAATGCTGTCGAACCCGGTATCCGGTCCCAGAAGGCGGAACATTCGCGTATTGTTATTGCGCATTGCTCCGTAGTGCAGCTGCCATGTCCAATCGGTTTCTGCGTCCAGAGCTCCGCAGAAGTGAAGCATGAACGACTTGAACTTCGTGATTTCTTCGGGAGAAAGTGTATTGCGTGAACGTGCTTTGCCAAAAATGACTTTCGCCTCAGCTTCCGTGCAGCTGAGTATTTTCATCGCGGAAAGCCCATAGTCAGAGAGACGGCATCCCATAGAATTAAAGAAGTCATGGCGCTTCCTCAGCGCCTGCATGAAATCCCCAAGCGACGAAATCTCGGTGTCCGAAGCGGCGGCGAGCTTATCCGTCCAAGCATTCCAGGCATCCGGTCCTGACGATAGATCTATGCCTTTGTCCGGACGCCATGCCGGAAGGACCTTTACGGTGAAGTCAGTATCTGCCGCGATTTTCTTATGAAATTCGAGCGAGTCGCACGGGTCGTCTGTTGTGCACACAACGCGAACGTTGCTCGATGACATCAGTCCTCGCGCGGAAAAAGACGGGGAACGCACCTTTTCTATGGATCTGTTCCAAACTTCTTCCGCCGTATCCGCTGAGAGCAGCACATCGTCTATATCAAAATACCTTGCCAATTCAAGGTGCGACCAGTGGTAGATCGGATTCCTGAGCAGGTACGGCATGGTTTCTGCGAACTTGAAGAACTTTTCATAATCTCCTGCGTCGCCGGTGCAGAACCGTTCCTCGATGCCGTTCGATCGCATGGCGCGCCACTTATAGTGGTCTCCGCCAAGCCACGGTCTGGTGATGTTGTCCCACCTTACATCTTCTGCGATTTCCTTTGGCGGAAGGTGGCAGTGATAGTCTATGATCGGCATTTTCTCAGCATAAACGTGGAACAGTTCGCACGCTTCATCGGACTCAAGCAGGAAATCGTCGTTTATAAATTTCATTTTATCACCATTATTTGTTTCTGCCGTAGAAAAAGTTTAATTCAATGATATCACGCAGAGTGTTCTCTGCGCAACTGCAGGAAATGCCTGACGCACTTCGGGGTGATGCCGCTGAGGTGCGTCACGAAGATCATGGCAGTGTCATCGTTTTCTTTAAGTACACCGTCGAGAACGTCGAGAAATTGGGAAATATTCCGTGTGTCCAGATTCTGGCATGGTTCATCAAGGATCAGAAGCGGCGGTTCTTTGACAAGCGCTCTGGCCAGCAGAACAAGACGCTGCTCTCCGCCGGAGATTTCTCCGAAGCATTGGTGCGCCTTGCCTGTAAGCGCAAATCTGTCCAGATAGCTCATTGCCTTCCTCACCCGTACTCTTCCAAAGGCGCCTGTTGCGTATGGAGTATCGCAGAAGCCCGACAATACGACGTCGATTACCGGCAATCTGCTGTCCACGCATCCGTGGAGTTCCGGGGATATCCATCCGATACGTTTTTTTACAGACCAGATAGAATCGCCCGATCCGCGTTTCTTTCCGAAGAATTTGACGTTGTTGGCATATGTTTGCGGGTGGTCTCCTATGATGACGGCTAAAAGCGTTGTTTTCCCGCTGCCGTTTTCCCCGGACAAAGACCAGCGCTCGCCGCGCCGCACGGTCCAGTTGAATTTGTCGAATACTACGTTCTCGCCATATGCGATGTGCAAGTCCTCAATTTCAACAATTGGTTCAGATGCCGCGCAGGCTGCTTCGCAGTGTGTTACGACAGGTATTGCGGATCCGTAAGGCGCCGCGGTAGATATTGTTTCCCCGTGATCATCTTCCGACGGCCTGATGTGAGTCCTGTCCAAAGGGCCGCAATAGGCGACGATGCCGTCTTTGCGAAATTCGATTACATGTGTAATGGCCGGCGGAAGTTCTGACGGCTCTACAGTCGCCATCATGACATGAACTTCTTCGCGTTCGGCTATGTCATTGATATTTTTTGAGAGAAGATTCCTGCTGTATTTATCGAGACCCATAAATGGAGCATCCAGCAAAAGCACAGAAGGGGAGGACATAAGCGCGCGGGCGAGGAGGGTTCTTCGCATTTCACCATTGGACAACTCCGCGACATGCCTGCTGAGCAGATGTCTCAAGTTGAACATGTCCGTAAATCTTTCGCGGCGCAAGCTGAACTCGGCCTCTGATTCCGGCGGCCTGCATATGTGCTGTCCGGGGATTACTCCCTCCACAGAGTCCTGTGAAAGCCAGCAGGACAAGGATGGCGTGGAGTCTTCTTCGAGGCTGTTCCACCTCATCTGTACATAAGCGTCCAGCGATTCGAGCATTTCGCGCTGCTTTTCGAGAGAAACCGCGGCTATGCATTCTTCTGGCTCACGATCCTCCGGGACGTCGTAGAAGTACGACACTTCACAGTCCTTTGAGTACAGATCTCCTGATAACAGCCTGAGGAATGTGGATTTGCCGCACCCGTTCGGACCCACGGCGGCCCAGTGCTCGCCGCGACGCCACGTGAATGTGAACGGCGGCAGAATTTCCCTGTCATCAAGCTTCAAACCTGCACAATTCAATTCCAGAATTTTATCCCTTTGCCGCATAATTATCCGCCAGTGTTGATAGGAAACCAATTTGTTTATGTCACGTCCCTGTATTTCAGAACCGACAAGTCTACTACTTGTAAACCGCCATTTGCAAGTCAATACAGGAACTGCGTCTTTGTTATTCGGTCTTGCAAGAAAGTTACAATATATGGTTTAATAGCCGTGAGTTTATCCGGAATGGACGAAGCGTCATTTGCGGTGTAATATTCGCAGCAGGTTCGGTGTTAGTTACAACAAGGCGGATGCAGGCGTCGGTGCGGGACCGCACTGTGGGTCGCGTCTGTGTTTACAGGAAATTATCAGGCCATGCGTTGGTCAAGAACGGTTATATCTACATTGCGGGAGGACCCTCAGGAAGCGGAGATTGCTTCTCACAAGCTGATGCTGAGGGCGGGTCTTCTCAAGAAGTTGTCCGGCGGACTTTATACATTCACGCCGTTGGGAGTGCGCGCGCTGCACAAGGTCGAGGAAATAATCCGTGAGGAGATGGATGCGGCCGGTGCTCAGGAGATTCTTATGCCGGCCCTTCAGCCGATAGAACTGTGGGAAAAGTCCGGCCGAGCATCGCGTATGGGTGCGTCAATGTTCCGACTCAAAGACCGGCAGGGACGCGCCATGGTGCTTGGACCGACCCACGAGGAGGTCGTGACAGATTACATCTGCAAAGAGATAAGCTCTTACCGGCAGCTTCCCTGCACCATTTATCAGATACAAACGAAGTTCAGGGACGAGATTCGTCCGCGTTTCGGGCTTATGCGCGCCAAAGAGTTTATAATGAAGGATGCGTACAGCTTTGATGTTTCTTTTGAAGCGGCGGACGCCAGCTACAAGGCTATGTATGACGCTTATGAGCGGATTTTCAAGCGATGCGGTCTCCTTGCCCGTCCGGTCGAGGCCGATACCGGTGCGATAGGCGGCAATCATTCTCATGAGTTCATGGTGCCGGCTCCATCTGGTGAAGACGGAATTCTGGAATGTCAAAAGTGCGGGTATGCGGCGAATCAGGAGCGTGCCGAGAGGAAACCTGCGCCTTCAAAGTTTGCAGAGGAGTTTTCAGGCGGGCCGGAAGAGGTGCCCACTCCAGGAGCGCATACGGTAGCGGAAGCGGCGGAATCAGTCGGAGTTCCGGAGGAGCAGATCGTAAAGTCTTTGATCTACATGGCTGACGGCAACCCTGTTATGGCAATAGTAGAGGGGACCAGAGAGTTGAATGAATGCAAGCTCCGCAGGATCCTCGGATGTTCTGAACTTGTTATGGCTGACGATGTGCAGTCTGCGGAGGCGGCGGGCCCTGTCGGGTCTATTGGGCCTTTGGGGGTGCGAATACCTGTTTACGCCGATATAGGACTGAGGGGAGCGAAGGACATGGTCGTGGGAGCGAACCGGGAGGGGTTCCACATCAAGCATGTCAATGTGGATTCGTTGTCCGAGATCACTGCATGGGAAGACATTGTGACGGTGGAACCGGACGATCTTTGCCCGCGATGCGGCAGCCCGATGCGTGTGGTACGAGGGATTGAAGTGGGGCACGTATTCAAGCTCGGGACCAAGTATACCGATGCGTTTAACGCCAAGTTCCTTGATTCCGAGAAGAACAGCCGCGTAATGGTCATGGGCTGTTATGGAATTGGTGTGACGCGCACGCTGCAGGCCGTTGTCGAGCAGAATTTTGACAAGGACGGGATAATATGGCCGGTGTCCGTCGCTCCGTACAGCGTCGTGGTTCTCCCTCTTGACGCGGAGAAGGATCCCGCGTGCGCCGCCGCAGCGGAAAGGATTGTCAAGGACTTGGAATCTGCCGGGATAGATGTAATCGTTGATGATCGCGACGAACGCCCCGGTGTGAAATTCAAAGACGCTGATTTGATAGGTTTCCCAGTACGTGTGGTTGTCGGAACCCGTTCTCTCGGAAAAGGCGGAGTGGAAGTGCGGATGAGGCGTACGGGCGAATCAGTGACGGTTCCGCCGGAATCTGCTGCGCAGAGAGTGTCGGAGATGCTCTCGAGAATGCGGGAAGATTTTTGACCTACAACTAGGAGAAAATGATGAAAAATGCCGAATCCCTAACAAAGAGAGACATTGCGGTTCGTCTCTGCGAAGAGACGAACCTCACGCAGTCGCAGGCTTATGATGTCATTCAGAAGGTGCTGGACTGCATTGCGGATCACCTGGTGGAGGGAAACCACGTGGAGTTTCGCAATTTCGGTGTTTTCGATATTGTTACCCGTAAGGCACGTGTGGGGAGGAATCCGCACCGTCCGGAAAACGAGGTAATGATTCCGGAGCGTAAAATCGTTAAGTTCAAAGCCAGCCGCTCGCTTTTGAGCCGGCTTAACAAAGCGAAGTAAAAGGATTGTCGCCGGATTAACCCTTCGGCGACTTTTCTGAAAGAAATTCAACGTGTCAATTTTTTCTTCTCCGCGCGGAATGCGCGATTTTTATCCCGAAGACATGGTGCTGCGCAACCGCATATTCGACGCCTGGCGTGCGGCGGCGGTCGCTTCCGGTTTCGAACAGTATGATGCATGTGTTGTGGAATCTCTTGAACTTTTGCAGCGTAAGGCGGGCGAAGAGATCGTAAACCAGATATATGCCTTCAAGGATAAATCTGACAGGGATCTTGCTCTGAGGCCTGAAATGACGCCATCTCTGGCACGCATGATAGTAGCCCGTCAAGGATCGCTGCAGTTCCCTCTCAAATGGTTTGCCATCGCTCAATGCTTCAGATATGAGCGCATGACTCGCGGCCGCAAAAGAGAGCACTATCAGCTTAATCTCGACATTATAGCGGAGGAATCGGTGTCTGCCGAGGCAGAGGTGATTTCTACTGCAGTAAACGCGCTCAGGCGCATGTGGGTCCCGGACTCGAAGTACAGGGTTCATGTTTCAAGCCGGGCGCTGCTTTCCGAACTTCTTTCTGCGCTCGGTGTCTCTACGGAATATCATTCCGGAGTTTTCATGGCGCTCGATAAGAAGGGAAAAATCCCTCGCGAAGAGATTGAAAATATTATGCGGGAGGAGGGACTGGACGCAGACGCGTGCCGCTCTGCATTCAGTCTGATGGATATCGCGACGCTTGATCAGGCTGAGTCTATCGTGGGGCATGAGTCTGAGGCAATCACGAAGCTGAAGGACCTGTTCGCTCTGTTGGACGATTTCGGCTGCGGGGACGTTGCGGTGTTCGACATCTCTGTTATACGCGGACTTTCCTATTACACAGGGATAGTGTTTGAGGCGTTTGATACGGACGGAGCTTTCAGAGCAATTTTTGGCGGCGGCCGGTACGATAATCTTCTTTCTGCGATAGGCGGCAGGCAGTCGCCGGCTGTCGGCCTTGGATTCGGGGATGTTGTCATAGGCGAAATTCTTTCGTCTCTCGGTATAAACGGGGGACAAAAGACTGGGGTTACGGCAGTGGGCTATATGTCGATAGCGGAACGCTCTGCAGCTACAAGACTTGCTGCCCGGCTTCGCAAGGAGGGGGAGAACGTGTCTCTTGCAACGCATCCCCAGAAGCCGAAGGCATTTTTCGCGAACGCCTCGTCTTCCGCCTCCTCGGCTGTGTATATCGGCCCGGACGATGTTTTAAGCGGCAATGCACGACGGAAGTATCTGGACACACGTGAAGAGGTGGATTTGCCGTTGTGAAAAAAACAGTAATTATCGACTATGGAGCCGGGAATATAAAGAGCGTGTCTCTTGCTTGTGCGGAGATCGGCGCCGAAGCCAGTGTGACATCTGATCCTGATGAAGTGACGGCGTCGGATAGAATCCTGTTCCCGGGTGTCGGAGCAGCAGGGCAGGCTGTGGAAAATTTGCGCCGGCGCGGATTGGATGATGCGATTCTTGGAAGAATCGCAGATGGTGTTCCTTTTTTTGGAATTTGCCTTGGTATGCAGGTGCTTT